>NZ_JBPQTP010000023.1:0-69639 GCF_051386395.1 Micromonospora sp. URMC 106 | reverse complement strand
TCGGAAGAGTCGATGGACCACGCGAAGCAGGCGATCCGCCTCGACGAGTGAGGCATCCGCCAGCCGGCGGTGGACACGACGGGTTTGCGAAGTCCAGCAGAGGGTGTCCCTCGACTTCCGACCACGACGATGCCGCACGCTGACTTCCGCGCGACCCTGTATCGCGACGGGGAGCTAGTCGGCGAAGGCGCCCCGCCAGGCTGCACCGGCTGGGTGCTGGACCGCCACGGTCCGCACCCAGCCGGCCCCTGGGTCGGCCCCGCTGCGTGCCCCTGCCACCGGCGCCGCCGGCACCACGGCGACCGAGACGATCGTTCGCGCCTACGGGTTGGTCGTCGGTAGCGGCGACGGCGTGTGGCACCGCAGATCTACGGGTCGTAGGCACGAAACGACTCGGGGTCGAAGGATGGGCATGTCCGGGTCTATGACGTGCTCACAGGTTCGCGACCGACGCGCTGTGCTTGAGTTCGTCTGGGGTCATGTCCTGCACTCGGCTGGCGAAGAACCAAGAATGGCCGAACGGGTCCTCCAGCTCGACCATCAGGTCGCCGTGGAACTGCATCTCCACTGGCCGGACGACGCGCGCTCCGGCGGCCACCGCCTGCTCGGTGATGGCGTTGACGTCCGAAACGTAGATCAACAGGTTGATCGGCGTGCCGCCGATCGTCTTCGGGCTGCGGAACTGGTACTCGGGATATTCGTCGCGAATCATGAAGACCGCGCTGCCGATTCGGAGTTCCGCGTGCGCGATTTTGCCGCCCTGCCGAGGAATTTCGACAACGAGTTCCGCATTGAACGCCTTCTGGTAGAAGGCGATGGCCGCCTTGGCATCGTGTACGTTGAGGTAGGGAACGCCACCCTTGTATTCTGCGGGGATGGGGTTCATCTGATTCACCTCCGCCTCTTCGAGTTGTTCGTTGCTGACACTTCCATCGTCAGCGGCCAAGGCGCCGACAACAACGACGAAATCCTTAACTATCGCTAATCTGAGGGTTCATGATCATGGGACCGTGTCACGTCGTCCTCGTTCTGTCGGAGGCCGCGGACGAGCGTGATGAAGGAGCGCATCCGGCTGCTCTGGGCGCCGCCCGGCCAGACGGGTCCGTACTCGATCGGCGGCAGGTCCTCGATCGGCACGTAGGTGATGTCTGCTCGGGCGTGAAACCGCACCGCCTGGCTGCCCACTACGGCCACGCCCTGGCCAGCGCTGACCAGTGTGAGGAGTTCCTGGCGCGAGGTCAGCGTCGGGACACGCGCAATGGGACGCCCGCTGGGTGCCTGCGCCGGGACGAGGGTGTCCAGCAGGTAGCCGGGAGCGTCAGCGGGGACCAGGACAGGACTCTGGGTGAGGTCTTCCACGGTGACGCTCGCGCGGCGGGCAATGGGGTGACGACTGGGGACGGCCAGCATCCGCTGGTCGCGCAGCAGAGGGGCGCCGTACGACAGGTCGGGTTCCCGTACGGGAAGCTCCGTGATCTGCAGGTCAAGCTCGCCGGCGCGCAGTGCGCTGAACGCGTCGGACAGGTGTATCTCACGGATGCGGACCGCGCAGTCCGGATGGCGGGTGCGGAACTTCTCGGCGGCCGCCATGATGATCTCGCCCACCAGAGGGCTGGAGAAGCCGATCCGCAGCTCTCCCGAGAAGCCTCGTCCGGCAGCCATGGCTCTGTCGATGCCCTGTTGGATGCGCTCGTAGCCGGCTTTCACATCATCACGAAGTGCCGCTCCGACCGGAGTCAGGGCCACGTGCCGGCTGTTGCGCCGAAACAACGCTACGCCGAAGCGGCGCTCCAGCCGTTTGATGGTCTGACTCACCCGGGCACCACTGACCCCGAGCCGTTCGGCCGTGCGCCCGAAGTGCAGCTCTTCGGCCAGGGTCAGGAAGATCTCGATGTCCCGACGTTCCATAATCAAAAGTTACTGATCATTCGTTCGTCGATGCTGCGAGCCCCTGGAACGGCGGCCACTGCAGCTCGCAACCATATGACCAGCACGTGAGCCGGCGGGCTGCGGCGGCGACCACCCGTGCCGTCCTTTCCGTGTCGCAGGGCCTGTCGGCGCTGGTCCCGGAGTGGCCACAGCCACACCGGGACTCCTCGTTCTCGCCGGCGACGTGGCGCAGCCTCGCGGCGACCCGAGGGATGCCTGACGGATCCTCCCGTTCGACCATCGGGCTGCGTACGGCAGAAGGGGTGGCTTCAGCGGCGGTACCGCGCCACCAGGTCGACGATGAGGCCGTCGCGCAGCGTGTACTGGTACCGGATCTCCTCGACGAGGCTGCCCGCGCGGAAGGTCAGGTCCGCCGTGACACCGTCGCCAGTCGCTGTCAGCGACAGGATGTCGTAATGGCCGCGCTGACCGATCGGATCGCGGGCGGCCCAGTCGCGTGCCGCCGCCCGCCCCTCGTAGATCGCGCCGGCGATGTCGAAGCGGACGTTCGGGTGCAGTGCGGCGGTCCAGGCGTCGATCTTGCCACGGTTCGCCGCCTCGAGATGGCGTCGCACCAGGTCGACAGCCGGTGTCCCAGCGTTCGGTCCGTCGCCCGTCGTCTGGGTCGGCGACGGAGATGGCGCGGCACGCTCGTCACGGCTGTTCGCCGTGCACGCGGTGAACACGGTGAGCATTGCGAGCAGCGCGACGAGGGCTCCCGCGCGCGGAAGGCTCCACGCTCGGCCTGCCTGCATCTTGGTGCCCATGCCGGCGTGTCAGCCCAGCCGCGCGGGGATCGGCGCGAGGGCGTAGTTGTTCCAGACGAAGGTGTCCATCTGGTGCTGGTCACCGGAGAGGTTGACGACCCGGTCGACCTTGCCGTCGGCGTCGAAGTGCCACACCAGGGCCCACAGCGTGTCGACCTTGCCCACGCCTTCCGTGGTCCAGCCGCGGTGCACGTCCACCACGTACTCCTCGTTGGCCTCGAGGAACAACGGTTCGGCCTGGAAACCGGACTTGGCCAGCTGGGTGAAGAACGCGACGACCTCCTCCACGCCGTGCTTGACTCCCGAAAGGGGGTGGTGGCCCGGAATCGTCCACTGCACGTCCTCGCGCAGGACCTGCGCGATGCCGTCCAGGTCGTTCGCCGCGTACGCGGTGAAGAAGCGCTCGATGGCCTCGATCTTCGGGTCTGTCACGTTCATCGACGCTCCACGATCATGAGAAACCGGTGTGTACGCCACGTCGGCGGGAACCGAACGGCGGCCACCCTCGACCCTCTCGCGCCGCGCCCGCCGTGATCAACGCAAGATTGAGGAATGGTCGTTTAGGCAGAGTCAACGACGGGAGCGCCACGTGCTGGAACGACAGGAGATCGAGGTGCTGCTGGTGCTCGCCGACGAACTGCACTTCGGTCGTACGGCCAAGCGCCTGCGGCTCACGACCGGACGTGTCAGCCAGACGATCAAGAAGTTGGAGCGCACGGTCGGCGTGCCGCTGTTCGAACGCACCAGCCGGCACGTCCGGCTGACGCCGCTCGGCAGGCAGTTGATCGACCAACTGCGGCCGCACGTCAACGGCATTCAGGACGCGGTCCAGCGGGCGATCGACGCCGGCCGTGGGGTCGGCGGCGTCCTGCGGGTCGGCTTCGTCGGCGCGATCGCCGGCCAACTCCTGCTCCGAGCGGTCGGCGCGTTCGGCAGTCGCCACCCCGACTGCGTGGTGCACATCCTGGAGACGCAGTGGAACGACGCCGTCGCGCGGCTGGTCGATGGCGATGTCGACATCCTGTTCGCGGACATCCTGGCCGCCGGCCATCCTGGTCTCACCGCCGGTCCCGTGCTGCTCTCCGAACCCCGAATGCTGGCGGTGTCCGTCGATCACGCCTTGGCCGGGATGGAGTCGGTGTCGGTCGCGGTGCTCGCCGAGCATCCCTTGATCCAAGGACCGGCCGACGCGCCGTCGCAGTACCAGGCCGATCGGTTCCCACGCCGCACGCCGGACGACAGGCCCGTCCGGCAGGGCCCTCGGGCAGGAAGCTTCGGCGAAGCGCTCACCCTCGTCGCGGCCGGCAGGGGCGTCCTCCCGGTTGGCGAGCACGCCGCCCGGTTCTATCCGCGGCCCGACACCGCCTACGTGCCCGTGCACGACGCCCCGCCCATCCGCTGGGGGC
The DNA here is from genome assembly GCF_051386395.1 of Micromonospora sp. URMC 106. Classification (NCBI taxonomy): domain Bacteria; kingdom Bacillati; phylum Actinomycetota; class Actinomycetes; order Micromonosporales; family Micromonosporaceae; genus Micromonospora; species Micromonospora sp. URMC 106. The sequence goes on along the minus strand of NZ_JBPQTP010000023.1, from coordinate 65,537 downwards.
CCATCTGGCGCACCACCAACGCCGGTGAACGCGTACGTGCGTTCGTCCAAGCGGCGGAGCAGCCCGCCTTGGACCGCCCGGCGCTCACCCCAGCGGACTCCGACGCGCCCCGGCTGGCTGTCACGGGCGGGTAGAGCGCGGTATGCGGTGAGGCCAGCAGCACCGATCGAGGCAGCAACGGTAATGGATTTCCGGGACCACTTCTCGCTGGTCCGGCACATCCATGGGGAGGCCGGGCACGTCCCGGCCGAGGTCCTGGACGCCTGGCAGGAGGCCGGACCCCGCCAGGTCGCCCGTGAGTTGACCGCGGTCATGGCCACGCTGGCCGACCACGGCCTGCTCGATGTTCACGACGATCGAGCCCAGGCCGTTTCTCACTTCATGGCCCTAATCTCGACGGATATGGCGCACCGGTCCTACTGGGCGTCATCCCGCTGCCACGGGAGGAGACCAATCGAATTACGGCGGTGGGTGTTTGGGCCTGCGGGGCGTACGGCGCTGCGCGCTGACGCCCGCATCCCATGCGGGCAGCCAACGCGAGGACAGCGCACCCCCAGCTCGACGTCGAGGTGCGCGGGGTGCAGGCAGTAGCGGTTGTCGGTATGGTCGAGGACGGTCAGACCACACGCCGCGCGTATGGCCGTGCGGAGGTCGCTGAGGGTGGTGTAGAGGCGGTCGCTACGGTGACGGCATGGGAAAGCCGACCCGTTGGGTGACCGAGAACGGTCCTGGGTACTCGCAGTGGTACATCGACCGGTTCCGTCGGCTGGCCGCCGAGGGGGCGGACCTGGCCGGCGAGGCCCGGCTGCTGGACGTCCTGGTCCCGCCGGGATCCCGGATCCTCGACGCGGGCAGCGGCACCGGTCGGGTGGGCGCGGCGCTGGCCGCCCGGGGGCACACGGTCGTCGGTGTGGACGCCGACCCGGCGCTGGTCGACGCCGCCCGCGTCGACCACCCGGGTCCGCGCTGGCTCGTGGGCGACCTGGCCGAGCTGGACCTGGCGGCCGCCGGGGAGCCGGAGCCGTTCGACGGGGCCGTCATCGCCGGCAACGTGCTGGTGTTCGTCGCCCCCGGCACCGAGCGGGACGTGCTCCGCCGGGTCACCGCCCACCTGCGCCCGGGCGGCGTGGTGGCGGTGGGCTTCGGCACCGACCGCGGCTACCCGCTGACCGACTTCGACGCCGATGCCGTCGCCGCCGGGCTGCGGCTGGAGCACCGCTTCGCCACCTGGGACCTGCGCCCCTGGCGCGACGACGCCGACTTCGCCGTCACCGTGCTGCGCCGCCCTTCGGACTGAAGCCGCGCCCCTCCCGGCAAGACGAGGCGGTGGTTCCAATGAGGGCTTCTGACGTGGCTATATTCAGGGTGGCGAGTCTGGGATCGGACCGGTATTGGTAGGCGGTGCGGCCTACACCTCATAGCCGCGCTGTCGCGCGGAGACGACTTGCATAGGTGGTGGGTGGAGCGGGTCTGTTCGGGATTGCCCACCCCGGCCAGGCACTGCCGGCCCTTCCTCAGTGCGGCACCGAGCCAGATTCCGTTACAGTCCTGTCCGCCTGCCGGGAATCGGGTGACCCTAGCCGGTCGACGCCGAGCGGCGCGGCACCTGGGTTTGCTACCGCGCCCCGGCCAGGGGTCCTGCGCCAACTGGCGGCGCTACTCGCCGTCGAGCCGGTTCCCGCGCGGCGCTGCTGTGATCAGGCTCTCCGCACGGACGGAGTCACGATGCTCGACGTGGTCGAAACTCTGACACTGGCCCTCGATGGGCACCGCTTCCCTCGGCATGCCCACGAGCATTGGTCGATCGCGGTCATCGACCGCGGCGGTGGATCGTTCCGCTGTTCCGGCGCTGGCCATCGGTTCACGTCCGGCAGCGTGACCGTCCTGCATCCGTCGGAGGCCCATGACGGCGCCGCCGGCCCGGCCGGGATCCGCTACCGAAGCTTTACGGTGCCGGAGGCGATGATCAAGGACATGCTGGGGGCCAGTGGAACGCCCTCGTTCGGCAACCGAGTGCTCCAAGACGACACGGCCTACACCCGCCTCAGCCGGGCCCATTGCGCTCTGAACGGCAACCACCCCGACCCCTGGGTGGACGAAATCATCGTCGACGCACTCGACCATCTGTTCGGAGCGCATGCCAGCGGCGGTCGCGGTCAAGCCTCAAACGGCCACCCGTCGGTCGTGGCCGCAGTCGGCCGGTACGTGGACGAGCGCCTCGACTCGCCCATAACGCTTGCGGATCTGGCGGCGCACCTGGAACTCAGCCCCGCCATGCTGCTTCGGCGCTTTCGGGCCGAGGCTGGCATGGCGCCGTACGAGTACGTGGTGTCGCGGCGGGTGGACGTCGCACGGGGTTTGCTCGCCTGCGGCGTCCCGATAGCTGACGTGGCCGTGCGCGTCGGATTCGCCGACCAGAGTCACCTCACACGGCACTTCAAGCGGGTCGTCGGGGTCACACCTGGCTACTATCTGCGGCACCCCGCCGTGTCGAGATCGTTCAAGACAGGCTGACTCCGGGCCAACAGGATCAGTCAGGTCCAGCAAGCCCGGATCTGGAAGGCCCTTATGTCGGAAATTTCGCCACCCCTCCGTCTGCCCGCCGAGAACATGCGCAAAATCGGCTATCGGGCGGTGGACGAGATCGTGCACCACTTGTCGACGTTGAGTGAACGCCCGGTTGGCCGGCCACACGACAGGGCCGAGCTGGAACGAATTCTAGACCTTGACATCCCGAGTGGACCGACCGAGGCGCAGGACGTCCTGGACCACGTCGTCCGGCTCCTTTCGAGCACGATCACGCACACGGACCACCCTCGATTCATGGCCTACGTCCCCGGCCCCTCGACCTTTGCGGGCCCTTTGGCGGACTTCCTCGCGTCGGGTTTCAACGTCCACGCGGCAGGTTGGATACTCGGGGCTGGCCCGGCGATCGTCGAACAGGCCACGATCGACTGGCTCCGCCAGATGTGCCGGCTTCCGGAGACCTCCGGCGGGCTGTTCCTCAGTGGCGGCACGATGGCCAACCTGGTCGCGCTCCACGCCGCCCGGGTGGACCGGAGCCCCGCAGCCGGCGGGCACGAACTCGTCGTATACGTCACCACGCAGACCCACGCGTCGATCCGGCGCGGCCTGCGCTTCCTTGGTTTCGACGATCGCCAGGTGCACACGGTTCCAGTGGACGAGAAATATCGGCTCGACCCGAGCGCATTGGACGCGGCGATCCGGCGCGACAGGCGACTCGGCCGGTGGCCGCTCTGCGTCGTGGCGACGGCTGGCACCACCAACGCCGGCACGGTCGACCCTCTGCCGGCGATCGCCGAGGTCTGCGAGCGTCACGGCGTATGGCTGCATGTCGACGCCGCGTACGGCGCTCCCGCCATGCTCACCGACGCCGGCCAGAAGGTCCTCGCCGGCTTGGACCTGGCCGACTCGATTGCCGTCGACGCCCACAAATGGCTGTTTCAACCGTACGGGTGCGGCTGCCTCCTTGTCCGCAACGCCCGTACGCTGACAGCGGCATATCACCTTCACGCCGAATACCTGACAGAAAACCGCCTCGGCGACGAACCGCTCAGCTATTACGACTACGGTCCCGAGCTCACCCGTCGGTTCCGGGCACTCAAGCTGTGGATGTCGCTACGTATGTTCGGGGTCGATGCGTTCCGCGACGCCGTCGCGCACGGCATCGCGCTGGCCGAGCGAGCCCAAGCGCTCCTGGCCGCCCGTCCGCAATGGTCGGTCACGACGCCAGCGCAGCTCGGCATCATAACCTTCCGGCCGCACGCTGCGGAGCTGCCGCCAGCCGACGTCGACGCACTGACCCGGGACATCGCCGCGAAGACGCTGCCCGACGGGTTTGCCATGGTGCTGTCCACAGAACTCGACGGTAGGCCGGTGCTGCGACTGTGCACGACGCATCCCGAAACCAGCGAGGCCGACGTGGCCGCGGTCATCGACCGACTAGAAGCGCTGGCCCCGGACAGTGTCCCCTGGCCGTAGGTGTAGGCGGGCCGAACTCCATGAGCATCTGACCCCATCTGGTACGGAACGCCACGTAGCGGTTCGGAGATGACGCTGTAGTGGTCATCGAGAGGGACAGACGTGACGAGAGAATTGTCAATACCTGTGGACGGGTGTCGATGTCGTCTTAGCGCATGCGTGCGGTCTCGTGTAGATGATCGAAGATGATCTGGTCGACCGGGGAGACCAGGTGGCGGTCGGCGTGGGCGAGCCAGACGATCTCCTCGATCTCGCCGGAACGCGTCGTGGATCAGCTTGAGCGCGGCGCCCGGGGACGTCTGTTGGCTGCAGGACGCCATGGTAATCGGCGGTGTAGGCAGGTCATGCGGACCGTCGTCCCGTCGGGGTGACTGGGCTCGGGCGTGGAAGGTTCCGACGTGTTCGGCGGTGTCGGGTGCGATGGTCACGCTGAGTTCTTCCTGGATTCCGCGGACGAGGGTGTCGATGTCACCTTCGCCTGGTTCACGCTTGCCGCCCGGGATGTAGTAGACGTCCTTGCCACGTGAGCGGGAGCTGAGGATCGCGCCGTTCTCAAGGTGGATCCACGCAATCTTGTCGATGATGGTCGTGCTTGGCGCTCCCTGGGATCTGTCGGGATGGCTATGCGTTCACGCTGCTGTCCACCGGCATGATGACGCTCCAGGGCATCGGCCCGCTGGTCGCGGGCCTCGGCGCCGAGGCGCTGGGCCCGGCTACGGCGATCGCCCTGACCGGCGCGGCGATCGTGCTCATCGCTCTGATGCTGCGGGCCACCGCATCACGCCACCATCCCGCAGCGCCGACCGTCCAGTCTCCGCACTGATCCGGGCATGGATACCTCTGAGCTACCCGGCACGATGCCATCGGCAGAAGCGGCCCAACGGCTATGAGGGGTGCGCGGGGAAGCCCCGGTCGTTGCCTTGCCAACTTGCTCAGCGAAGCATCCAAACAGCGGGGACGGGTCAACCACCTCCCCGGTTGGCTGGCCGTCGAGAACGCTTTCGTGCTCGCGATCCGCACCCTCGCCCACACACAGCGCGACGCCCGCGCAGGTCCGGCTGGCCTGGACGTTCCGGCAAGGGCCACACGTGCTGGTCATCCGGGCACCGGCAACACCGACCACCTCATCGACAACGTGGCGGCCGGCGCACTGCGACTTTCCGACGACGACATGACCTACCTGCAGCCCGGTGACGATCCGCTGCCTGTTCTGCCCAGCGCTGAGGAACTGACGGTTGTTCGAGACGGTCGCGCAGGACCAATACGACCGTGGTCGTGCCGGATACGATCACGACGCGCACAGGTGGGTGGCACCCACCCGTACGCGTCGTGCATGCTCACCGTGGTGCGGCGGCCGGTGGCCCGTTCCGCGCGGCGGCGCGGCGGCCCGACCGGAACAAAAGCAGGCCACCGATGTGACGTGCTGCGCGATCGAACCCGTGCGCGTTTTGGTGAGGTTGTCGATCATCGCGATGCGGATCATGCTGGCGGAGTTGTCGGGTAGGGCTTCGTCGTCGCGAGCCAGACGTCGGTGCAGCATCTCACGGGCCTGAGCCGGTGCCGCCGCAACTGGCCCAGCAGGGTCTCGTCCAGTTGCGACAGCAGCCGCCACACCGTCGGATCGGAGGCGACCGGCCCGAACAGAGCGGCCTGATCCCGCAGCACCGCGAGATCGGCGATCGCTTCGCCGCCATCGGCCAGCGTCACCGCCAGATCGACGACGATCGGGCCCGGGTCGTGGCCGCCCTGCCGCTGCCTCAACCCGGTGAGGGCCTGGCTGAATGCGCTGGTTGACCCGGTCGCGTCGGCGAGATCGGCGAGCAGCCCCGCCCCGGCGTGACCGACCGCGCCTCGCCCGTCGCCGGTCACGACGATCTTCGGACGTGTTGCGGTAGCCTTCACCCAGCAAGTGCCTTCCGTACCCTGATGCTGCACCGCCGGCTGACCCGCGAATACGAGAGCCACCCCGAATCGGGTGTGTCCCGCACGCTCTGGGCCTCGACGGCCAACATTGTGCGGCGGCTGACGAACGCCGTCACCCCGACCTGGCGGTGAATCAACCGTGCGTCTCACCGCGATCCTCGACTTGATCGCCGAACGGGAGAACGCCACAGGTCAGGCCGCCGACCAGCTCCGCGAGCAGATCACGACGCTCACCGCCGAACTCGCCAGCCCGACAGCGAACTCGCCGAACTGGCAACCACCCGCGCCACGCTGCGAAACCTCGCCGCCGACCAGTTCACCGACGACGCCCCGACCATCGCCAGCGCCCCTTACCAGCAGATCCTGGCCGTCCTCACCGCCAACCCGGCCGGGATGAGAGCCAAGGACCTCTGCCTCGGCGGTGAACTCGGTCGCGGCGAAGTGCTGCAGCATGCTGCGGGTGGTGTCCAGGTCGGCCAGCTCACGGTCGATGCGGGTGAGTTCGGCGGTGAGCGGCGTGATCTGCTCGCGCAGCCGCCCGGCGGTCGCGGTGGCGGTGGGTTCGCGTTCGGTGATCAGGGTGAGGATCGTGTTGATCGCACCGGCGGGGCTTACGTGTTTCGCCAGGTCGGGGTGCTGGGTAGGCCGGTCCGCCGGGCCGGTACGGCAACGAGGGTCGGCCTCGGGATCACCCGAGGAAATCGGACACCATTTCCACGGCCTCGAACCTGCGCGCGGCGAGGTCCTCCCGGGAGCACATGTAGAACACCGTGGTGTAGTCGGTTCCGAAGTCGTCGCCGACGTCGCCACGGTGCAGGAAGAACTCGGCCAGCAGCAGGTGGGTCTCGAAGTCGTCGACCGGCACGCCCAGGCCGCCGGTGTTGGAGCGGCCGAACCCGCCAAGAACGAGCAGCCCGTAGCTCGGCAGGTCCCAGCTGATCTCGGCAAAGAGGTCTTCGTCGTCGCGGGCGCCGTCGGCCAGGTAGCGCGGGTTGGCGCCGGCGTAATCCGGCAGGCTCCAATCCGGGGTGGCGTGGAGGGCGGCGCGGTCGTACACCGAGGTCTGGTCATCGGGCGGCTCGGCCTCCGTGCATTCCTCGCCGGCCGGCACGTAGACGACCCGGCCCTCGTCCGAGCCGATCTCCGGCACCGCGAAGAACACCAGTGTGCCGGCTGTGGGAAGGTCGAGTTCCGTCGTGTACTTGCCGATCGCGGCGAGGTCGATTGTGGCCAGGTGGGCGTGGTGCACCGGCCAGGCGACGGACGCCGGCAGCGACGGGTAGCCACCGAAGTGGCCCACGACCGGGCCGATCCCCTCCGTGTCGACAGCGATGCAGGGACGCGCGAGGCTCACCCAGTAGTCGATCGCGTCGTCGGGCATGCCCTTCCTCCGGGCGGCTTCCCGGAAGTCGTCGAGCATGGTGGATTTGTCGAAGTCGGTCGCCATCCGTGCGGCCGCGAAGTCGCGAGCACCCAGGTCGTCGCGGCCGATCACGTAGAACACCGTGGCGTACTCGGTCTCGAAGTCGGCGCCGACCTCGCTCGGGTCAAGACAGAACTCGGCCAGCAACACCTCGCCGGCACCGGTCGGAACGCCTGTCTCTGTGCCGTTCCAGGTGCCGAAGCCGCCCAGGCGCAGCACCGCGCTCAGGCCGTCCAGATCATCCGAGATCCGTTCGAAGAGTGCCCGGTCGTCGCGCGGCTCTGCGCCCGCGTAGCGGGGGCTGTCGGCGGCGTTCTCCGGCAGGCTCACATTCAAGACGCCGTGCAGGGGAAAGCGGGCGTACACGGTGACGCCGTCCGGCGGTTCCGCCTCCGCCACCGCCGCGTCGGCCGGCACGTGAACGACCCGCCCAACCGTCGAGGTCTTCCCGGGCACCGCGAAGAACACCAGCGTTCCGTCCGCCGGAAGGTCGAGATCCGTGGCGTTCCCGGGGATCGCGGCGAGGTCGACCGAGGCGAGGTGTGCGTGGCCCGCAGGCCAGGGTACGGACGCCGGCAGCGCCGGCCGGCCACCGAAATAACCCATGACCGGGCCATTGCCGTCGCCGTCCAAGGAGAGATACGGACGTGCGAGGCTTACCCAGTAGTCGATGGCATCCTGCGGCATGCCGTGCTCCAGGGCGGTCTTTCGGAACTCCGTCAACGTGTGCACAGCAGGCATGATCCCAAATGGATGCCAGCCCGACCTGCCGAGTCGGCGCGACCGCCGGTCGCCGTGGCGCCATGGGCCACCGGCACCCCTCTCACATCATGACCCGTGGCCCGCATGCGTCCCGACCGAGCATATGTGGTGGCGACCCGCCGCAACGACGACATGATCACCACCAGCATGGGCACCGCCCGCGCCGACGAGTAGATCGCCGCTTTGCCCGGGAGGCTGTCGCGTACCTGGTCGGGCATCCAGGCCTCGTCGAGGGTGACCGGTACGGCGGGTGCGGCGGCGGTGTTGACCGGTACGGAGTCGACGTCGGCGATCGCGTCGACGGCGGCGGAGACGGCCCGCATCCGGCGTGGGGTGTCGACGAGTTCGTCGTGGCGGGCGAAGGGCTGGCCGAGTTGGGTGCGGGCGCGCTCGATCTCTTCCCGCTGGGCGGCGATGTTGGCGACGAGTTGGCTGCGTCGGGATTCCAGGGAGGCGAGGTGGTGTTCGAGGCGGCGGATGAGGCCGGTGGCGTCGCCGGTGGTGGCGTTCGGTCAGCGACAGTTTGGTGGTCATGCCCGAGTCGTTGCTGATCATGAGGGGGCCAGGACTCCGTCGCGGCCGTTCCAGATGGTAGCCGTGACGTCGAGGCCTCCCAGCTCGGCAAGCGGCACCCGGTCGCGTTGCTCGGTGGCGCCGAGGCCGGCGGACGCGGCGGTGATGGCGTGTTGCAGCGCGCGGCCGGCGTCGGGACGCTTGTCGAGCTGGTGGCCGGCGACGGTCATCCGGAACTTCTCCCCGCGGATGTCCTGGCGGCGGGCGATCGTCTGGTCCTGGGCCTCGATGCGCCGCTCGTCGACGGCGATCCACTGGTGCAGCTCGCGGATCTGCTTCTCCAGCGCGGCGTGGGTGTTGTGGTGGGATCGGTTGGCCCGCTCCAGCCGGGCCAGCTCCATCCTCCCGCGCGCGGCCCGGCTGATCGCAATACTCGGTCACCTGGATCCCGGCCATCCGCGTCAACGTGCCGCGACGGCGGTGAGCGGCACCTACAGCGCGACGGTGACCCATTCGGTGGCATGATGCGGCCCGCGTCGTCGCCCTGGCCCTGACTTCTGCCCATTGCTCGCCGAACGCCGCAGCGCACTCATTCACCTCGTCCGTGCGCGCGATGACCGAGGTCGCCGGCTGCTCCGGGTACCCGGCCACCAAGGGCACCCTGCTGTCACCGACCCGCCATTGGCCGTCGTACGCCCCAGCTGTTCGCGTCGGGTCTGTACGTACCTGATGCGCAGAGCCAACCGCGAGGACGCCGTCCGGGACCGAATTCGGTGGCGGCGGTCGCAACGGCCGTGCAACCTGGAACTGTTCGCCCTGCAGCCGAATGGGCAGGGTGCCCAACCGCCAAACCGTGACGAGGAGTGACAATGCGAGCAGCTTCCACGCTCCGGACCCTTGCCCGTCCTACCGTGGAGTCCTGCCTTGGCCTTGTTGAACCTCGGAATCGTCGCTCATGTTGACGCCGGAAAGACCAGTCTGACCGAACGCCTGCTCTACGAGGCAGGCGCCGTGTCTCAGCTCGGAAGCGTCGACGCCGGCACGACGCGGACCGACTCGATGGAACTGGAGCGCCGGCGCGGCATCACCATCCGGGCGGCCGTCACGTCGATCGCCATCGGTGATTTGAGCATCAACCTGCTGGACACCCCCGGCCATCCCGATTTCATCGCGGAGGTCGAGCGTTCGCTGGCGGTGCTCGATGCCGCCGTGCTGGTGGTGTCGAGCGTCGAGGGGGTCCAGCCGCAGACCGTCGCGATCTGGCGGGCGCTGCGCCGCATCGGCGTACCGACGGTGTTCTTCTTGAACAAGGTGGACCGCCGCGGCGCCGACGTCGACCGGGTAATGGCTCAGGTACGCCAGCGTCTCGGCGCGCGTCCGGTCCTGCTCACCAGGGTCACCGGCCAGGGCGGGCGCGACGCCCGGGTGCGGGCTGTCGGCCTCGACGCCGAAGCGGTGCTGGAGGCAGTCGCGGAGGTCGACGACGCGGTGGCGGCGCGGTGGCTGATGGACCAGCCGGTACGCGTCCGCGACGTCCGGCGTGCGCTACGGAACGCGGTGCGCCGCACCGACCTCACCCCGGTGGCGTGCGGCTCGGCGATTACCGGAGCAGGCGTACGGCAGCTGTGCCACCTCCTCGCCGGCCTGCTGCCGCGCGGCGAGGAACAGGACGGTCCGCTGGCGGGTACGGTCTTCGCCGTCGACCGGGACGGCCACGGCCGGCGGGCCTGGCTGCGATTGTGGTCCGGGCGTCTGCGCGTACGGGATCGGGTGCAGCTCGGTGGAGCCCGCCCGGAGACGGTGACCCAGATCGCCGTCATCGAGCCCGAAGGCGTGCTGGTGCGCCCCTCGGTCTCCGCCGGCCAGATCGCCGCGGTGCGCGGTGTGTCGGCCCGGATCGGCCAGCACATCGGGGACCCGCCGCAGCGGCACGGCTACCGGTTCCCGCCGCCGACCCGGCAGGCGGTCGTCGAGCCGGTTAACCCGGAGCAGCGGTTGGCGATGTTCGCCGGCCTGGCCGAGCTGGCCGACGAGGACCCGCTGGTGGACCTACGGCTCGACGAGCAGCAGGCGGAGGCGGTGATCCGCCTGCACGGGGAGGTCCAGAAGGAGGTGCTCGCCGCCCTTCTGGAGCACAGGTACGGCGTCCGGGTGCGTTTCTCCGGCACGCTGACGGCCTGCATCGAACGGGTCGCCGGCACCGGAGCAGCCGAGGAGCGGGTGCACGAGCGCGGCAACCCGTATCTGGCCGGGCTCGGGTTGCGGATCGAGGCCGCCCCGGTCGGGCACGGCATCGAGTTTCGTCCCGGTATCGAGCCCGGCCGGCTGCCGCCGGCATTCGTGGCCGCCACGGAAGAGGGCGTGCGGGCCGCACTCCGGCAGGGCCGCCACGGCTGGCCGGTCACCGACTGTGTGGTCACCATGATGGCTTCGCGATACTGGCCTCGGCAAAGCAAGCCGCACCAGAAGTTCGACAAGTCGATTTCAACCGTCGCAGCGGACTTTCGCAATCTCGCCCCGGTCGTGGTCGCCGCAGCGCTGCGGCGGGCCGGTACCCGCGTGTGCCAACCGATCGAGCGATTCGACGTGAACCTTCCCCAGCACACGGTGGAGACGGTGCTGGCGTTGCTCGGCCGGCTGGGAGCGGTGGTCCACGACACCGCCGTCGCCGGCGGGTACCTCGAGGTGAGCGGCACCCTGCCATCATCCCGGGTGCCGCAGGTCGTCGCCGCTCTTCCCGACCTCACCGGTGGCGAGGCGGTCCTGACCACCATCTTCGACCACTACGCGCCGGTCACCGGTGAGGACCCGCCGACCCTGCCCAGACGCGGACCCGACCCGGGCGACCGGGAGGCGTGGTTCCGTGCCGTACCGCGGTAGGCCGGTCGAGACGTCGCCGGGTGCCCGCCGGTCCTGCAGCCGGCGGGGTCGACGGGTTAAGCATGCCGGCCCGTGATCGTCGATCCGCGCTCCGGCGCTCTGTTGGGATAACGTGCGGGTGCGCGTGTAGCGCCTGGGGTGTGAGCGGCACCGCGATTCACGGTCGCGGGGCCGTTCTGTGTCTGGGAATGGCCACGGGCCGGGAGCGTCTCTGCTCAACCGAAAGGTTGTGTCGGAAGGGCTACCGACGGGGCGTGTCTTGTGCGGTGCGTGGCAGCTCGTGAGTATCCCTGCCTGTCGCGCCAGTACCGTCCGGCCGAGTCCCGGAAGTCCAGGCTTACCTCGAGGTTGCCGCGCCACGCGGTCTCGGGTATGCCCACCCTGCCGATTTCGATCTGCTCGCCTTGGGCGGGCGGTACCGCCTTGAGTCGTTTGCCCGGCCATGCGGCCTTGTCCGGCTCGTCGGCGTCGGGCCAGTGGAACGTGAACACTGCGTCGTAGATCGGTGTCTCGGAGGCGTTGAGGTCTCACCCTCCCCATTGATGCCTGCGGACGGCGACGTCCTCGACCGTGAGGCGGTGTTCATCGGCCGGTAGGCGGCATCAAGGTCGGGTCGTTGTCGCCACGGCTCTTGCCGTGCTTGCTCGACGGGCCAGTCAGCCTGGTGGCCGGCGACCAGAAAATCTGGGCTGAGACGACTAGATATCTTCGACGATGTGCGATACTCTTCTTCGAGTCGAGAGTAAAGATCCGTCAAGACGTAGACGGGCCGCTCGGCCGTGAGGTCACGACGGGCGGCGAGGAGGGAGGAACGATTTTCACCGTTCCTCCCGAGAGGCAGTAGGGAGCACGTCAGTGCCGGCGTGACACGCGCCGGGGTGCAGGCGGGGCCAAGGCTCTTTTGGGCCCCACCTGATGTTCGGCGTACGTGTAGGGGCCATGAAGTCGCGTGGGCTCCGACACCGGTGGGCCGTACGACAGCAAGGGGAAGAAGTAGCAGAGGAAAGGGAGGGCCGTACACCGTTGGATCGCCCGCCGTCGGCCGTCAAGTCAGGCCGGGCGGACACCGCAGTGTCCATCGAACGAGAGGTGGTCTCCGGTCACGCTTATGCGATCCTCGCACCCGAAGCCGTCAGTTGCGGCTGGTGCGGATATGACAAGCCGACGTTCCTGTCGGCAGATGGTGTTCTGACCCGTAACCCTGGGCGGGGGGGGGGGGGGGGGGGGGGGGGGGGGGGCGGGGGGGGCGCTTACGCGCGGGGGCCCTCGACGTGGAGGTGACATGGGGCAAAACCCCGATGACATGTTCGGCGACGAGAACTACCCGGCCTACACCATCGGCCAGGCCGCGGAGATGCTCGGCACCACGCAGGACTTTCTGCGTCGCCTGGACGAGGCGAAATTGATCAACCCGCACCGCTCTACCGGTGGGCACCGCCGCTACTCCCGCTACCAGCTGCGCCTGGCCGCCCGGGCCCGGGAAATGGTCGACCAGGGCACCGCCCTGGAGGCCGCCTGCCGGATCATCATTCTGGAAGACCAACTCGAGGAAGCCCTTCGGCAGAACGAGAAGCAGTAGCGTGGGCCGCGGTGGCAGGACTGGTCGGCCCGCTCTCGTGTGAGGTCGTCGGCGGGCGGTGAGCCGGCTGGCCCGCCAGAGCAACCCCCGTCCCCGCCTCGGCCCCGGCATGCCAACCGGCGGCCGGGATGCTGTGCGAGACCGGCAGTCCGACGCGCCGCCATCGGGCGCCGGCCGCCGTGCCCGGGCACGGCGGCATGTAGCGTCCGACCATGGGCAGCGGCGGAACGGACGACGTGGGTCCCGGGTGGAACCCCTCTCGTGCCGCCGACGAAGTGGTGTTGTCATCGGAAGAGATCACGGGTGACCGCGCTGCGTCACGCGTTCGCCGCGGCAGCCCGTTCGGCAGGTCTGGTGGGCCACGGGCTGGAGGACTTCGTGTTGGCGGTGCACGAGTCGAACTGGTAGCCGCGCACCAGCACCGCCGGGTCGGCCATCAGCTCGGCGAACCGGTCCAACTCGTCGTGGGACGGTTCCTCGGCGAGGAGCCGGTCGCGTAGCTGGGTGGTGTTGTCGGCGTGCAGGCGGCAGCCGGCGCTGCCTCCGGCCCAGAGGGGTCCGTTTGGCGACCTGACCGTCGGTGACGGCGAGTTGTTAGCGGTGCGCGAATCAGAGCAGGGCGACCAAATCATCGGGATGTCCCTGGCGGAGCCTACGCAAATACGTACGCTCGCAGCATCATCGTCATTCCGGGCCCGCCCGGCCCGGCTGCCGCTCCCGCGGCGAACCCGAAACCCGCCGCGCCCGTGCTCGCGCCACTGCCCGGCACCGCCGGCACGCAGCAGGCGCTCCACCATGCGTAGCGCCTCGGGCTCCGTCTCGAACTCCCACCGCAGCACCTTGCCCGTCTCGGTGTCCCCGGCGCGGGCGATGACCGTCCAGCGCGTGCGGCGGATGAGCCACACGTCCCGGCGCGCCAGGCGCCCCCAGATCCCGTTCCACCACCGCCGAACCTCCTCATCCACGCAGCGATCGTACGCATGTTCGAAAGCCCGCCGGGTCGGGGTGGCGAATCAGCGGGGGTGCAGTCACTCGCAGCGGTCCTCGGCGCCTCGGCCGAACGGCTCGCAACAGTCGGGGCGATGCCGGTAGACCCGCAGACCCGGCCGCGCCCGTGACCGTACTCGGTCGTGATCTCGTATAGGCAGGTCTGCCACACGACGGTCTGCCCGCCGCCGGGCACCACCCGCCCGTCACCCTGCCCGCCGCGCAGCAGCACGTCCACCCTCCGACGGTACGTCCACCACGAGCGCGCGACGCGGCGCGTGAGACTCCGTTCCCCCGCGCGGGCAGGCGCTGCAGGCTGCGGCCGATCTCCAACTGAACGCGTCGCCCCAGGGACCGCCCGTCGGTAGCTGCGGTGAGCTTCCCATCTGCATGTGGCACCTGACCCAGCGCGTCAAGCGCGCTGCGACCGCCCTCTGGCGCATTCGTTGTCGCGGATCTAGGCCCGAGGCGGGGAGTGTGGATCTAACGGTGTTTCCGGCCTGACCCGCCGGGCGTTGTGCCTGGTGAGGAGGGTGCCGTGATGACCGCGACACTGAACGACCAGACCGGAGGCAAGAAGCGGCCCGAGCCGACGGCGGAGGCGAAGGCCGCCGCCGAGTTGGTCCGGGCCGCGAAGGAACAAGGGCTGTCGCTGACGGGCCCGGACGGTCTGCTGAAGGAGTTGACCAAGACGGTCCTGGAGACCGCCCTGAACGAGGAGATGACCGAGCACTCGGCTACGCCAAACACGACCAGGCCGGCGCCGGATCGGGCAACATTCGCAACAGCCGTGACCAGATCACTGACGCCGTGAAACCAGCACTCGCAGTATGCTCGTACCTCTGCACGTCGGAGGTGAGATGCGCGGCGCAGTCGGCGATTACCCGAGCAAGCGGCTGGGTCATCAGGTACGCGTGGAGCGTCTGGGCGACAAGACGATTCACACCTACGTTACCTTTCCCATTCCGGTCCGCAGGCCGGCTCAGGGCACCAGCGTGTCGGAGCTGAGCTGCGGCGAATGCGGTACGCGCTTGCGCGTTCGGGTCCGCAATGTCGCAGGTACGAGATGGGCGCGCAGGGTATGGCTGACCGCGGCGGTGCCCAGCATCCTCCTCACCGCCGCCGCCATCTTCGTGTTTGTCCAGTTCGACCGTCCGCCTCCGGACAACAGGCCCTACGTCACGCCGCTGTGGGTCGAGCTGTCCTTCATACCGGCCGGTCTCGGGATTGCCGCGTTCCTGCTCTGCGTCCTCATGTGGTGGCACATAGACGGAGTCAGGTTGATATCCAATCGGGGCTGGGAACACCAGCTGGTCTATGCCAAGCGCAGGAAGGGCTGACCTGGTGGATCAGCTCACCCCGGACCGGCGGCCAACACCGGTGGGCCGGGTTCGATCTGGGTGATGACTGGGCTCATCTGCGCACCGTGTGCCCTCAGCCCATAGATCCGGTCGAGCAACTGGGTGTCGTCCCCGCGCGGGGCGGACATGACAGACTGAGGCACGCGAAGCTCCGGGGACAGTAGGTCTGTGGTGGGACCCCTTGTCATACCGGGGCTTCGCCTCACTCCACATGCCACACGCTGCCGTCGTGCCCCTTGATGCCGAACGTCACTACCGGCCGCTCACCCTATAGACCATCGATCTTGAAACAGGTGCGGACGCGCACGCTGGCCGCGAATGGATCGACAGCGGAAAGAGCCGGGACAGCCGCCAACTCAAACAACGCGCAAGGGGGAGACGCGAACGGTTCCCTGTCCACCCGAATCTGTTGTGGGCGGAGTGGCGGGATGACATCCGCCGGCGGGCCGGGCAGGGTGGCGCGGTGTCTGCGCGTCGTGCTACCCCTCCGACCTGACCGACGCGCAGTGGGCGCTGGTCGAGTCGCTTCTGCCGGAGCCGAACACGGACGGCCGTAGGGAAAAGCACCCGCGGCGGGAGATCGTCAACGCGATCCTGTACGTGGTGCCGTCCGGGTGCCCGTGGCGGTACCTGCCCACTGAACTGCCGCCGTGGCAGACGGTGTACTGGTACTTCACCCGATGGGAAGAGGCCGGAGTGACGGAGAAACTCCTGGCCACGCTGCGCGTCAAAGCCCGGGTGCAGCAGGGCCGCCAGCCGGAGCCGTCGGCGGGGATCATCGACTCGCAGACGGTGAAGGGCGCCGACACCGTCGGCCGGGACAGCCGCGGCTACGACGCGGGCAAGAAGATCAACGGTCGGAAACGGTTCATCATCACCGACACCCTGGGCCTGCTGGTCACCGTGACCGTGCTCGCCGCGAGCTGGCAGGACCGAGATGGCGCCAAGAGCGCTCTGCTCGGCGCCTACATGGTCACCCCGATCCGGCACGTCTTCGCTGACCAGGGCTTCACCGGCCGCCTGGTCGACTGGACCCGCGACACCCTGCGCACCACCCTGGAGATCGTTCGTGAGCCCGCCGATCAGCGAGGCTTCGCTGTCCATCCACGCCGCTGGGTGGTGGAACGCACCCTGGCCTGGCTCACCGTCTGCCGCCGGCTGGCCCGCGACTACGAACGCCACCCGGCCGTCTCCGAAGCCCTCATCCGGTGGGCCGCCATCGCCGGCATCACACGCCGCATCACCCGCGGCCGACCGGCACGCCGTCAAACCCGCCGCACCTACACCTGGACCTGATCAGCCCCATCTCAAACACGCTCTCAGCCACCGGAACCACTTGACAGCTATAGAAGCGTCTCATTGGTCACGAGGACCGGGTCTTGCTTGACGGACGCAACCGCCGCGCGGCGGAGCGCGACCGGTCGAGTACGGCAGCGCTCGATAAGGCGGCGTCGGCCTGCGGGTGTGAGGGCGCGTTCTTGTGCACCCTGGCAGCGGTTCAGGCTGACGCGAGGGTGGCCGCGGTGGCGCGCGCGGCGCGGAGTACTGCGTTCACGCTCGCGGTGAGGACGGACCGGTCTCGCCCGGCGGCCCAGTGGGTGCCGGCGCTGTTGCGGTATTCGATGAGGGTTAGTGCGTCACTGTCGTTCCCAGTCTTGAGTGAGGACTGGTGCAGGGAGAGAATCTCGACGCCGATGCGCTGCTCCTCGAGCAGTCGGGTGGTGGCTTCGACGGGACCTATGTCGTCGTAGGTGCCGCTGTGCTCGACTCCGTCGATGCGCAGGCTGACGCCGGTACGGCCAATGCCATCGTGGCTCACGGATTCGAGGTCAATCAACTCGATCCCATCAGTGTCGGAGTTCAGGTAAACGGATTCGAACAGCTCGAGCAGCTGTGACGGGTCGATCTCGAGACCGGTGGCATCGGTGCGTTCCTGCACCCGGCGCGCGAAGTCGATCTGGAGACGGCGGGGCAGCTCGATGCCGTACTCGGCTTCCAACAGGTAGGCGATGCCGCCCTTGCCGGACTGGGAGTTGACGCGGATGACCGCGTCGTAGTTCCGTCCGATGTCAGCGGGGTCGATGGGCAGGTAGGGCACCTGCCACTCGATGTCTCGTTCCGAGCGGTTCTCGGCTGCTGCCCGGTTCCGGTGCTCGGCGAAGCCCTTCTTGATCGCGTCCTGGTGGGTGCCGCTGAACGCGGTGTGCACGAGGTCGCCGACGTATGGATGCCTGGAGTGCACGTCGATGCGGTTGCAGTACTCGACGGTACGGCGGATCTCGTCGATGTCCGAGAAGTCGATCATCGGGTCGATCCCTTGGGCGTGCAGGTTCAGCGCCAGGGTGGCGATGTCGACGTTGCCGGTGCGCTCTCCGTTGCCGAAGATGCATCCCTCGACGCGTTGTGCGCCGGCGAGGATGGCCAGCTCGGCGCAGGCGATGCCCGTGCCGCGGTCGTTGTGTGGGTGGACCGAGAGGATCACCGCGTCGCGTCGGGCGAGGTGCTTGTGCATGTGCTCGATCTGGTCGGCGTACACGTTCGGGGTGGCGATCTCGACGGTGGCCGGCAGGTTGAGGATCACCGGGCGCTCCGGCGTCGCGTCCCACAGCTCGGTGATGGCGTCACATACTTCGATGACGTAGTCGGGTTCGGTGAGATTGAAGACCTCCGGGGAGAACTGGAACCGGATGTTTGGCAGGTGACCGGCGAATTCGAGAATGTCGCGGCCGCCAGCGAGGATCAGCTCCCGCAGCTCGTCGCGCCCCTTGTCGAGCACGACGTCGCGCCAGGTCGGGGCGGTGGCGGTGTACATGTGGATGACGACCGGGTTGCGGATGCCGCGAATCGAGTCGACGGTCCGTGCGATCAGGTCGCGGCGGGCCGGGGTGAAGACCACGATCGTGACATCGTCGGGAGCGATATCCGACTCCGCAACGAGACGCACGAAGTCGAAGTCCGTCTGTGACGCCGAGGGGTAACCGATTTCGATTTCCTTGTAACCCATCGCCACCATCAGTTCGAAGAACCGGCGCTTGCGCGCAGGGTCCATCGGCTCGGGCAGGGCTTGGTTGCCGTCGCGCAGATCGACCGGCACCCACAAGGGGGCCTGGGTCAGGCGGCGGCTGGGCCAGTCGCGTTCGGAGAGCGGGACAACGACGCGCGTGTATACGTCGCGGTAGCGGTGCGAAGGCATCTGGGATCTGCGCTGGCGGTTCCACGCGGGAGCGTCAGACGG
Organism: Micromonospora sp. URMC 106; assembly: GCF_051386395.1. Lineage (NCBI taxonomy): Bacteria > Bacillati > Actinomycetota > Actinomycetes > Micromonosporales > Micromonosporaceae > Micromonospora > Micromonospora sp. URMC 106. The sequence continues at coordinate 46,872 of NZ_JBPQTP010000023.1, read as the reverse complement.
GACCGGCCCGGACGGCGTGCTGATGGCGGGAAATGCGGACATGCGGCGGTTCTTTCTCCTGGTAGCGGGTGAACCGGCGCGCTCGTCGACTCCACGGAGGGGGGCCGGTTCGACTAGGCCCCGCCGTGGCGAAGAAGGAGAAGCACCTGCGCGATCAGCACACCCACACGCTAACACGACCCCTCAGACAAGTAGACAGGTAGACTGATCGTCATGCGTGACAAACGGGACTGCTCCCGAGGTTCCGGGACTTCGCGTCTTTGCCGCAGGGGCGACCGGAGTGATCGGATCCCGCCTTCTACCGCTGCTCACCCGGTCGGCCACACGGTGGCGGGGATCACCCGTACCGCGGCGAAGGCCGAGCTGGTCGAGGCGCTCGGTGCGGAGCCTGTGCTGTGTGATGTCTACGATGCGCCGGCGCTCATGACTGGGATGAAGGACTTCCGGCTCGACTTCGTCCTCCATGAGCTCACCGATCTCCCTGACACCGCCGAGGAACTGCCGGCACGGCGGGCCGACAACGCACGCATCCGCATCGCAGGGACGCGCGATCTCATCGCTGCAGCCACTGCCGCAGGCTGCGGACGGCTCCTCGCGCAGAGCGCCGCCTGGGAACTGCCATCCGGCGACGGCGTCGAGGCCGTCTGGGCTCTCGAGGACGCGGTGCTCGGCTTCGGTGGCGTGGTGCTGCGCTACGGCCACTTCTACGGACCCGGGACGTTCTACCCCGACGTCTCGCCGGTTGGTCCGCCCATCCACATCGATGCCGCTGTGGAACGTACGGTGCCCGCGCTTGATCGGCCCAGCAGGATCCTTGCGATCACCGACGACACCGCCATGTCGGACTGAGAAGGGGCACGGCTCGTGGAACAGGTGCAGCGAACCTCGCTGGCCGATCAGGCCGCGCGACTTCTTTTCGAGCGGATTCGCTCGGGCGAGTGGCAGATCGGTGCAAAGCTACCCGGTGAAACGACGTTGGGTCCTCAGCTCGGCGTCGGCCGCTCGACGGTTCGAGAAGCGATCCGACAACTGGCTGGGCGCGGCGTGCTCCAGACCCGGCAGGGTGCCGGCGTGTTCGTCACCGCGCTCGACGTCAGGGAAAACTGGGACGTGGTACTGCGGCAAGCAGACATCGCCGCGGTCATCGAGGGCCGCATCGCCATCGAAACTGAGGCCGCAGCGCTTGCGGCGCAGCGGCGTACAGCAACAGATTTGCGATCGATGCGACGCGCGCTCACGCGACGTGTCAGAGGAGGGCAGACCACTGAGGAGTGCGTCGATGCCGACATGGCAATGCACCGCACCGTGGTGGCCGCTGCCCACAACAACGTCCTGCTCGAACTCTTCGACGGATTCGCGCCGCGGGTCCGCCAGGCGATGATCGACATGCTTAACCTGCTGCCGGCCCGCACCCCTTGCGACTCGGACGAATCAGGCAACGACCAAGAGGCGCACGCCGCGCTCGTGCAGGCCATCGCCGACCGCGACTCACCCACGGCCGCCCAGCTGAGCCGGACCCACCTCACCTCACTGAAGGCGGCGTTGGCGTGAGCACCGACGTCGCAGCCGGGCAACGGCCGGTCATCGAGCTCGCCGAGGTCACGTTCCGGCGTGGCGAGCGGACCATCCTCGACTCGATCAGCTTCGCCGTGCATCGGGGCGAGCACTGGGCCTTGATCGGACCTAACGGTGCTGGCAAAAGCACGGTCCTAGGATTCTGCGGCGCCCTCATCCATCCGACCTCCGGAACGGTCGACGTCCTCGGTCACCGACTCGGGCGAGTCGAGCTGCAAGCACTGCGCCGCTCTATCGGACACGTCAACCCGCGACACCCGCTCACCTCCCCACTAACGTTGCGCGAGGTGGTGTTGACCGGACTGACCGGCTCGATCGAAATACCCCTGCGCTGGCAGCCCACACCCGCCCAACTCCGCCACGCCGATGCTCTGATCGAGCAGACCGGCCTGGCGGGGAAGAACGAAGAAAAGTGGCCGACCCTGTCGCAGGGCGAGCGCGGCCGTGCCCTGATCGCCCGAGCGCTCATCTGCCAACCCGACCTACTCCTTCTCGATGAGCCCACCACCGGCCTCGATGTGGCAGCCCGCGAGCAGCTACTGGTGACCATCGCGGCACTCGAGCACAACCACCCCGAACTTGCCTCAATCGTGGTCACCCACCATCTCGAGGAATTGCCATCGAGCACCTCACACGCCGTCCTCCTCAAGGATGGGCGCATCGTCAGGTCCGGTTCGGCAGCAGATGTCCTCACCACCGAACACGTTTCGTTCGCCTTCACCTATCCCATCCGGGTTGGCCAGCACGGCAGGCGATGGTTCGCGCTAGCGAGTCCAGACGACGGGCCCGACCTCGACGCCGAGAACTACGTCCAGACGTGCTCGACTTGAGCCGTGGGGCATCGTCGCGCATGTGACCGGCCCTCCACTCCAGATCGCTGGCGGCGCCGATCCGTCAACTCCGCCCCTCCTTTGCTGACCTGCACAGCGCCATCCAAGACGCTGGAGTCTGTCACCGCAGGTCTTCCGTGCAATGGGCGTGCGATTAGGACGAGACAGCGCCTCTCAGAGGTTCCGGTTCGACCATCGGGCCAACCCAGGTGGGTGGCGCGGCCACCAGGCGAAGAGCCACCGCAGTGCCGTACGTCTCTGCAGCCAATCTCCCCATAGTCGTCAACGCCTCGTTCAGATCGCCGACAAGTAGCCGACACGCCTTGGTCGTAGCATCGAAGGCGGCACCCACGCTCCGGACCAGACTCCGCTGAGCTTCCCACTGCTCTTCGTCGGAGGGCGCGAGCTGGATGCGAATCTGGATGAGAACCGTCGGTCATCAGCCACCTATCGAAGGTAGCGGCCGTGGCCGAGGGCTCTCATGACTGCCCGGGGAATCGACCGTCCTTCTTGGCCCAGTGTGGGGGTGGGTGCTCCGGCGTAGCACGCGGTCTACGAGGTCGACGATGCCGTCGCCTGGGATTTCTATGGTGGTGTAGCGCTCGACCACACCACCGACGCAGTTGCCGTACTTCACATCGCGCGGCACACCTCAAGCGTCTTGGAGATGCCCAGGTCGCTGATTCGAAATGCCCCAACCCACCCACCACCTCGGCGACACGAACCAGGCCATGAACGCCCTTATCGCCGCTCTCGGTAGCCGCGAGCAGATACTCGGGTGGGCGGAGCAGACCTACGAGCCCGAGACCCACGCGTTCGGCGGCGCAGACGCCATGACCGTCGCTCACGCCCTGTTCCACACCGACAGCCGGCACATCCTGCGCCACCAGGCCCTCGTCAACGGCCCCCCGACCACCGCCGCGAGCTTGGTCGAGCAGACCCGGCCGCCACTGCGCGACGGAAGGCCGCGCGAGACATGCTCCGTGAGCAGGGATACCACGCGGCCCTGCCGCTGAGCCTGCCGAACGGGCCGAAGCTTTGGCCCTTGACGCGAAGGGCCGGCCCGGTCCGCCCGACAGTCCCGTCGCTTCGCCCCTGCTGAGCTACCCGCCCGGTCGGGTAGGAAGGGCCCGGAAGCAGCGACCGTGCGAGATCCGTATCAGGGGGCGGGTCCGCCACCCGAGGTCGCTCTTCCGGACCTTCGCCGTACCCAGGCATCCATCGTCCGGCATGTTCCAGTGCGGAACTCCAACGGCCCGGACCCGTGGTGCTCGTGGCGGACCGCTGCGGTGATGGCCACGACCGTCACCGCTAGTCGTGATCCCTGAGTACCACGGCGATGATCGATAGGTGCTGCCTGCCACCGAGGGCCATGAACGGTACTGCGTCCAGGATGATCGCGAACAGCGAAACCGAGCCGCTGCCGTCACTCGCACAGGTCGTCGTTGCCGTGCCCGTACGGATTCAGGCACGTATCCGTACCTCATCAGACGGCGACCACGGCGGACAGTGGCTGACGATGGCCACAATGGTGTGGTGGTGGACCGGTTGGAGCGTTACTCACTGCACGGCAGCGGCTGGTCCGCCCGGACCGCCGCCCGCCTGCTGTGCCGCGGCCTACGGGCTGCCAACCCGTACCCCAGTATCGGGCCGGTACTGCGGGTGCTGAACGGCGCGCGCGATCCGACCGTCGCCGACATCGCCCGAGAGGCGGTGCAGCAGGCATGGGACGACGGCGGCCACGCCTGGAACCGGATATGGCGGGACCTCTGGAGGGAGGTGCAGGTACATACCGGCGAAGGCTGGCCCGGTTACTACCGCGACCTGCCGTACCCGATGACCCGCTTCTTGCTGACCCCGGAGCCCGACTGCGCACATGTGCCACGTGTCCGGCTGGTCGCCTGCCTGGACCGCGAGAACCGCCACGACGGGTCGTCGGCGGCGGCGGTGCTGGACGCCGCCCAACGCTCCAGCGACCTTCGGGTTCGGCGGGAACTGATGACTTTGCTCGCCGCGACCGACCAGCCGGATCTACTCGGGATGCTGGAGTATCTGTTCATCGAGGGGCTGCGTAACACCGGCAACCCGAACCGACAGATTGCCGAACGGCACGCCCTGTGGACCGGCGGAAAGCCGACGCCGCTGCTGGAAACGGTCCTGACCAACCCGTACACGCCACGCCGCGCGAAGAACAGCCTGTGCGGTGAGCTGGGCGTGCTGGCGGTGCTGTGCGGCCGGTCCGATCTGCTCGGCGACTACGACCGTGACTACCTGGGAGTGGCGCTACTGGATACGGTTAACCGCCGGGGGGTGCCGGCCGTTCTGAAGGAAAAGTGCCAGCAGACGTTGCGGGAGTACAGACTGGACCGGCGGGACGAGCCTATCCGCCCCCGCCCGCCGCAGGGCCAGCCCCGGCGCCCGAATGGAGCGGTTGGCAGCTGGCCCACCAGTTACACCGGCACCGATACGGCCGGCGGCGGATACGACGGCGGTGGGGGCCACAGCGGTGGGTTTGGCGGAAGCTTCTAGTATGCTGAGCCGTTAATTCGTTGACAGTATGTGACGATTGTTTCGAGGATGTCGTCGGCCGTCTTGGTCCACGCGAACGGCTTGGGTCGGCGTTTTACGCCTCGATCCAGGCGGTGACGTCGGCTTCCGGCGCGGCGACGCTGCGGTGGGCCGATCGGCGGCGTTTGCGGTTGGTCAGTTCGGCGAACCAGCGCTCGACGAGGTTGAGCCAGGACGAGTAGGTCGGGGTGAAATGCAGGTGGAACCGGGGGCGCTTGAGCAGCCACTGCCCGATGGCGGGCGTCTTTCTGACCCGGCGCGGCTTCCCTGGGCGTCCCGCGCCGCGGGACCATCCGGCCGGTATCGATCAGATACGATATGTCGACCGGTCGGTCATAAGGGGAAGTGACGTATGGGTCGTCGACGGAGGATCACCTGGCGGTATCTCGCCGCCGCGCTGCTGGCGCTGACCATGGGAGCGGTGGTCCTGCCGGCACCGGCGCAGGCGGTGGACTACCCCGGCGGGCGGCGCATCTACAGCGTCGCGCTCGGGGCCATCCCTGCCGCCGGCGCGCCCGCCACCGGTCCGGTCTGGGTCCGGCTGGCGACCTACTACTTCTTCGGCAACGGCACGGTGACCGAGAGCTTCTGGTACTGGAACCGGGCCACCGTCGTCGGGGCCGCCGGCACGGGCGTCCGGACGACCGGCTGCACGGGCCACGACTGCGAGGTGCGCACGGCCGCCGGGTTCCAGCCCGGTGGCGTGGTGAAGTCCCTGAGCGGCACGTACACCAACTCCGGTGACAGCATCACCATCACCTGGAGCGAGGGCGTTCAGGAAACCTGGGCGGTCAGCCAGCCCAGCAGCGACCTGGCCCGGCTCGACTTCGTCAGCTCCAACTACGGGGTCACCGTCGGCTGGGGCTTCGGCAGTTCCGCCTCGAGCGACGCGTACACGCCGGTCAGCAACATCCCGCTGGCCCAGTACGCTGGCCGGTACGCCGGCTACAGCGGAAGCACCGGTGCCGCCGGCCCCAGCGGGATGGACCTCCGGTCGTTCGCCCGATGCAACGGGAACTGCCTGAGCTGGCTCAGCCCTCCGACCGCCACCTGTTCGTCCTGCCCGAACGGCGCGACCTCCGCCCCGATCCGCTACTACCTCGCGGGAGCGGGCCGGCGGAACTTCTACGAGCACTGGTGCACCTGCCTGACGTCGAGCACCTGCTACACCGGTGGCTCGCACCGCAAGCCGCAGCTCCAGGTGATCGGCGACACCGGGACGTTCCACGGGTGGGTCGGTGTGGAGGCATCCAACTCCACGGCGAACACCGGCTACTTCGCGGTGCACTTTCACGTGAACGTTTGATCGGCCGGGGCACCGCCCTGCTCAGGTCAGGGTGCGCGGGACCAGACCCGTCACCACCGGCGGCGCTGATCGAGGCTCAAGTGGCCTCCCGGTAATGATCAGCGAAAAAATCAACGACAACGCTGGTCAGAGCCGGTACCACCGAACACGGTGCCGCTCGTGCCGCCACCTCGATGCCAAGCTCGATGACGTGGCCGACATCGAGCGCTGGGTACCTGTCGAGATCGAAGGCGGCCATGACGTGTCACCTCGTTAACCACCTGCTGTGGCGACACCACCCGAGCGGGCTGGCCCCGATGGGCCGCCATGGCTGCCCATAACTGCTGAGACGATAGCCCTACGATGAGCCGGGTCGTCGAAGGAGGTCCGGGTGGGTTTGTTCTCGCGCAAGAGCAGAGACAGCCGCTTCGACGTCGAGCAGTCCCGGGCGACGTACCAGCGCGCTCTGGCGCTGTTCGATCAGAAGCGCTGGTCGGAGGCAGCCGACGGGTTCGCCGAGGCAGCGCGTGCCGATCCGGACTCGTCGAGCTGCCGGCTGTTCCTCGGGGTCTCGCTATGCAACGCCGGTCGCTGGGAGGAGGCACTCGAGGCGCTGCGCGCGTGCCTTGAACTGCGACCGGAGTACTTCGAGGCGCACAACGCGCTTGGCATGGCCCTCGGCAAGCTCGGCCGCTTCGCGGAGGCCGACGAGCACATCGTGCACGCCGCGCGCCTCGGCCACCCTCAGGCGACGACCACCATGCGGCGGCGAGGCATGGACTACTGCCGCGAGTGCCACCGGCCCGTGCACCGGACGGAGCCGGGGACCTTCGACGTCAACGTGATCTCGCCCAAGGTCGGCATGCAGTGCACAGCCTGCGACAAGGTGTTCTGCGTTCCCTGCCTACTCGGCGACGCCGACTCGGCGATCAATGTGCCGTGCCCCCGATGCGGCGGCGAACTCGCTGTGATGGAGCTGGACCGCTGAAACTAGTGGGCGCGGCCGCAGCAGTTGCTGTCGAGCGTCGCTCGGGCAGCGCCCCGCACACCGCATACGGCCGAGGTCGAAGCCGACGCCGCAACTGCTGGTTCGGCGGCCTGCTGATGGGCGACACCAACGTCCGACCGAAGACGGTCGAGACGTGAGGTGACCGAACCACTATGCAAACCGTGGAGTGATGGATGACCTCGCCCGCCGTTGCCGGGCCATCCCGTAGGCACTGCCGCTCGGGTCGACTCTTCACGAACCCGCGTTAAACCCTTTACATGGATGACCATCGATGGACGGGATTCCTAGAGAGAGTCGCTGTCCACCCGCTGTCACCGAGGAGGCCCGCCATGCGCGTGACCCGAGAACGCCGCGGCCGCGCGGCCCGAGGGCGGGGCTTGCCGGAACGGTCCCCGACGTATGAACGCCCCCGGCCGTTCCAGGGCGGACGGCCCCGCGGGTGCGGACCGTTCCAGCCGCCGGGCCGGAACGGGCGCTGCGCACCACTGGACGCCGTCGTCGTTCCGGCGCCCGGCTGCCGGCACTGGCTGCGCCGGCTTGCCACCTGTCTCCAGGCAGAGACCGAGACCGGCACCTGTCTTCACGGAACCGAGCCGCTGGCCGAGGCGTGCAAGCTCGGGCTCGACCCGCCCACCCCCCAGGCATCCGGCAGACCGGTGGCAAGCCGACCCGGATAAGAAGCGCCAGCCACGGCGCGAGGGCCCGGAAGCGGCGCGGCAGCACCTTCTGACAGGGCGCGTCCGGTCGTTCCGCTACCGCTGCACACCCGGACGCGGCCGGGCGTGCAGCGACAGCGCGAGTCAGGCGGCGCGGGTCTGCGCGGCGACGATCCGGAACGGGTATGTGTACTCGGCGCCGCATCCGGCGCACCAAGCGCGGAAAAGCGCGCTGGTTGGGGTGTCGGCCTCGGCGGATTCGACCTCGTACCGGACGCCCTCGATCACGACGTAGAGCCGCGGCCAGCGGACCAGGCAGATGCATGCAGGCCCGTTCATGCCGGCACCTCGCCTTTCGGCTCGGGGTCGGGATCCTGTGCACGCCAATCCCGCGGTTTGGCGCCGGTGGCGTCGGCAACCGCGTCGACATCTCGGCGACCGTAGGCGGTGCGCACGCCAGAGATGGACATTCCCGAGGCCGCGGCGAGGTCACCGAGGGTGTACGGGCGGGGCTGGACGAACTCGCGGCCGTAGGCAAGCAGCTCGCGGATCAGTTCCTCGGCCTGTTCCTTGGCGCGCCGGGCGTCCGGCAGTTCCACGGCTGCTACTCGGTCGGCGACGATCAGCTCTGGGGCGTCCGGCGGCGCAAGGGCGCCGCGAACACCCTCGCCGTGCTCAAATCGATCCGGCGAGCACGCCCGGACGGAGCGCCGATCTACGTCATCCTGGACAACCTGTCGGCGCACAAGGGCAAGGGGATCCGGGCGTGGGCGCGAAACGAGGTAGAGCTGTGTTTCACGCCGGCCTACGCCTCTTGGGCGAACCCGATCGAGGCCCGGGTCGGGCCGCTACGCACCTCGTGATCGCCGGCTTGGAACACCCGAACCATCCCGCACTGACCCGCCACCTGCACAACTACCTGCGCTGGCGCAACGCTAACGCCCGCCATCCCGACGTCCTCGCAGCCCAACGCCGCGAACTCGCCCGCATCCGCAGCGAACGCCAACGACGCTGGGGTCAACCCGCCACCCGAGCAGCTTGACCCCAACACCTTAAGCGTTCTTGGTCCCGGCGCTAGACGAGCTGCGGTGCGGGCGTTTTAGCGACGGTTCGGGCCGGGCGGGTCTCGCGGAGCAGCAACAGGCCGTTGACCACCATCAGGGTCGCGGTCAGGCAGTGGATACCGAACGCGGCGGCCATCGAGCCGTGGTGGGCCAGCACGTTAGTCATGTCGCCGTAGGCGGCGAGGGACTCCACCAGCAGCGCCCAGCCCAGCGCCCGGCGGTGGCCGGTGACCAGCAGGACGCCCAGGACCAGGGCCATGACGACGTCACGGGTGCCTTTGACGATCAGGAAGCCGCCGCCGTCGCCGGCCGGCCAGCTCGGCAGGCCGAAGCCAGGCGCGGTGGTCTCCGGGCTCACGATGTACTCCGTTCCGAACCAGAGGATGAACAGGATGAATGCGGCGGCCAGGACGGTGTTGATCTTCTTGAGCGGCATGCTGGTTCTCCTTGTGGGTCTTCGTCGAGTTGTGTCGAGCCGGGTGGCAGGGCGGTCGCCTCAGGCGAGGGCGGTGACCAGCAGGGTGAAGGCGGCGAGGATGACGGCGAGGCGGCCGTAGTGGTAGCGCAGCCACCGGTTCAGCTGCTGCTTCCAGTCGGCGGGCCGGGTCTCCGGCGTCCAGGTCCGGTTGCGGTTGTTGATCGGGACCAGTAGCAGCACCGACATGAGCACGCTCACGATCAGCAGCCCGGCGGCGGTGACGACGAGCGCGGCGCCGTCGTGCTGCCGGCCGGCCACCGCCCAGATCGCGATGAGCACGACCGAGCCGATGTACCAGAACGGCATCAGGGCGCCGAGCATCCGGCCGCCGTGTGCGTGGCCGAGCTGGCCGCTGTCCTCGGGGAGAGCGTCCAGGATCCGGTTCATGATGAAGGCGACGGAGAACTCCACCCCGACCATCAGGCCGACGACCACGGTGGTGACGACTTCCAGTGCGTTGAGCATGACGACCTCTCCATCGAGATAGCATTGCTAGCTAGCAAGGCAAAGCTAGCATTGCTATCGCTCGAATGTCTAGCGGTGCTAGGATCGAGTCATGTCGGTAACGGAACGCAAGCAGCGGGAACGGGCCGTGCGCGAGCGCCTCATCGTGGCCACCGCCCGGGAGCTCGCCGAGCAGCAGGGTTGGGACGCGGTCACCACCCGCCGGCTCGCCGAGCGCATCGAGTACAGCCAGCCCGTCCTTTACAGCCACTTCCGCGGCAAACGGGAGATCATCGGTGCGGTCGCCCTGGAAGGCGCGACCGAGATGGCTGCGGTGATACGGGCGGCGACCGCTGAGGCGGGCAGCCCGCGAGCCCGGGTCGCCGCCCTGGCCCGCGCCTACCTCGACTTCGCCGCCGGCAACCCGGCAGTCTACGACGCGCTTTTCCAACTCGACGGCGGGCTGGCGTATGCGCAGAAGGACACCCCGGCGCCGCTCAAGGATGCCTTCGCCGCGCTGATGGAAAGCCTGGGCGAGGTTGCCGGGGACGGCGTCGACAAGGGACTGTTTACCGAGGTGTTCTGGTCGTCGCTGCACGGCCTCGCGACGCTGACCCGCGCGGGCCGACTGCTGCCCGAATTCGCCGAGGCGAGAGTGGAGCTGCTGCTGGACCGGCTCGCCGTGCTCTGACCCCGGCCCCATGCGGGCGGTGCATGCCGGGCGGCGGCGGCCATACGGGAAACCGGGTTTGATCTGGTTCTGGGTGAGCCTTTCACGCTGATGGATCGGTTGTCGTAGGCTGACGGACCGGTCGAGGAGTCGGGATGAACTGGTACCTGTCTGCAGCGATTGCCGGTTCCCCCCGCCTGGTCCGCTCCGCGAGGGCCTCGGCGACCTTCTGCTTCGCCATTGCTTCCCGGCCGCTGATCGCCTGGTCAAACAGCAGCAGCGTCTCGTCGAGCACGTCGACGGCCGACTGGGCCAGCAGCGTGAGCAGGATCGGGTATCGCGCTCCGGCTCGCGCCGCTGCAACGCCTGCCCCGTCAACCGGCGCCCGACCTCGGCCAGAAACCGACTGCGCTCGGCCGGCAGCATCGACAAGTCCAAGGTGTGCGCGTCCACGCGGCACAGGTAGGCCGGCCTATATATCCATCAGATGTCGCGGGGCGCACCTACGGATCGCCACGGGTCCACGCCGAGCTGAGGCTGGCCGCCGGGGTGCGGTGCGGCCGCAAACGCGTTGAGCGGCTCACGCGGCATGCCGGCCTGCACGGTGTCTACCGGCGCCGGCGAGGTGACTGCACCGTGCGGCGCCACGAAGGGCGGGCCGGTGACCCCCGCGGGGTCACCGGCCGTACCGCCTCATGCCTATCGCGGTGCCTCAGCCAGCGTTCGGCCGGGCGTTGGCACGCACGGCGTCAAGGTATTCGGCGACCGCGTCCCGGTTGCGGGTCAAGCACTCGATGCGTTGGGTCATGCGCTCGAGTTCCCGCTCCAGCGTGGCGATCGTCTCCGGTGTCGCATCGGCAACGACAACGGCCCGGGGCTTGCCGAGGCAGGGGAGGATCTGCTTGATGATCCGGGTCGGCAGGCCAGTGTCGAGCAGTCCTCTGATCTGAAGAACCCGATCCACGAGCTTTTCCTCGTAGTCGCGGTAGCCGTTTGCGCAGCGCTGCGACGTGATCAAGCCCTGCTCCTCGTAGTAGCGGAGCAGTCGGCGGGACGTGCCGGTCCGTTCGGACAACTCCCCGATGCGCATGTGCTCCACCCCACATCCTCGCCGAGTTGACCGTGACATCAGTGTGAGGGTTTGAGGCTACCTGCCATGAACATCCCCACCACTATGCGGGCCCTGCAGCAGACGTCCCTCGGCGGCCCGCAGGACATGCGCCTGATTACCGACGTGCCGGTGCCGACCCCGGGCCCGGGCGAGGTCCTGATCCGGGTCACCGCCGCGGGTGTCAACTTCGCCGACGTCATGCAGACCCGCGGCACGTACCACGGCGGCCCGCAGCCGCCGTACCTCCCGGGCTTCGAGGCTGCCGGTGAAATCCTCGCGCTAGGCGAGGGGGTGACCGGCCCGACGCTCGGCGCCCACGTCATCGGCACCGGCTACGGCGCCTTCGCCGAGTACATGGTGCTGCCCGCGGCCGCGGTGGTGCCGGTGCCAACCGGCTGGGCCGACGAGCAGGCGCTCGGCCTTGTCCTCAACTGGGCCACCGCACTGGCCGCGCTCAAGCCGCTGGGCCGGATCGCCGCCGGCGAGACTGTGCTGATCCACGCCGCGGCGGGCGGGGTCGGGCAGGCCGCGGTGAAGATGGCCAAGCACTACGGCGCCACCGTGATCGCTTCCGCCTCATCGGGCAAGCACGAGGCGGTGCGGGCACTGGGCGCCGACCATGTCATCGACTACCGCAGCGTTGACGTGGCCGCCGAAGTGTTGCAGCTGACCGACGGCAGGGGCGCCGACCTGGTGCTGGAGTCGGTCGGCGGCGCCACCTTCACCGCCAGCCTGGCGGCGGCCAAGCGGGTCACCGGCCGGGTCGTCGTGTACGGAGTGGCCGGCGGCGAAGCCGCGATCACCAACTGGGAGCTGAACTTTACGCACCCGATTCACCTGATCGGCCTGCACATCGGCCTGCTGATCCAGACCGCGCCGCAGATCTTCGACGAGCTGATGAGCGAACTGTCCGCGCTCATGGCCGCCGGAGTGTTCCTTCCCGGCCGACCCGCCGTGTACGACTTGGCGGATGGGCCGAAGGTGCTCGCCGAACTGGAGGCAGGAGCCACCGTCGGCAAGCTGGCCCTTCGGCCCTAAGCTAAGGCCAGGCGTGGCTTTCAACCCGGAATCAACGGTAACGCTGGTCAACTGGTCGTCAAACGAGTGACCCCGCCATCCTGCGGGACCAGCTTTGACCAGCGTTGCCGTTGGTTTTCGCTGATTACTACCGAGAGGCCGGGTAGCACCCCTCGCACACAACATGGTCCCCACCGATCGGTGGGGACCCTGTTCGTTGGTCAGCGCGCTACAGGCGGGCCTCTGTCGGGAAGGGCCAGTCATCGGGGTGGCGAGGGTGTCGCTGCCAGTGATTCACATAGCGAGGTTCTCGACGCCCTGCAGAAAGCCCGGCGCCCAGGTCGGCACCAGGTGCAGCGCTGTTGTAGATCGCCTCGGAGGCGGCGTACGCCTCCTGCCCCACAGCGACGTGGTCGACGGGCTGCTCGACGACCTTCCCCGTGACTGGCGAGGCCGCTTGGCGGAGGCCTCGGGAGCGTAATGGCGGTGGCCGCCTTCGCTGCGGTCGGAGGTGAGCAGCCCTTGGGCCTCGTAGTAGCGGAGAAGACGTACGGCCACGCCTGTTTCGCGAGACAGTTTCCCGGATCTTCATGTGACCCACCTCATGAGACAGCAGCTTGAATCTGACATCCATGTCACCTTCTACCGTTGAGCACATGACGACGACTTCGACTGCACCAGCGCCCGTGTCGCTCTACGGATTCCTGACCCCCAAGCCAGGACACGCCGACGAGCTCAGGAAGCTCCTGATGGATCTCGTCGAACCGTCTCGAGGGCACGAGGGCAACCTTCAGTACCACCTCCACGAGCAGGAGGACGGCCGATTCTTCCTCTATGAGGTCTGGCGTTCGCAGGAAGACCTCGACCGGCACAACGCGACCCCATTGCTGCGCGCCTTCATGGACGAACTACCCGAGCACATCGAAGGAGCGCCCGAGGCATACTTCGGCGCGATGAGGAGTCCCTATCCGGCCATCGTGGCCTGACCGGGCTCACAGCAGACTCGAAGAGTTCCTGACGGAGTCAGAGCTCGCGGGGATCGCGGCCTTCGACCCTTGTTCGGCCAGCGCCGCGTCGGCCAGGTCCGTCTGCTGGGGCTCGTCCCAGATCGCGCCGGTGTCGACGAACTGCCAGCCGTCACGGAGGTAGGCGGCAGCGGGGGCAGTCGCCTCGCAGCGACGCACCCCAGATGCCGCCGATCCGGCAGGAGCTCGACTTCCGTGTTCGGGGGAGTTGGCGCGTGCGCAGCGCGCGCACCACGCCGAACGCCGTGATGGTCTGGCCCTTGAAGGTAAAGGTGTCACCGTCACCGACGAAGACGACCAGGTGACCTTCGGGGACACGCCCGCGGTTGGGCGTTGCCCAGCGCGGATGGCCGGCGCCAGCAGGTCATGCCTGAACCGAAGCCGAGTTCTTGGGGCAGGTACTCCCACGGGACCGCGGTGTAGAGCACGAACAGGATCCCGCGCAACACCTTGCGGTCATCGAGGGGCGTGCGGCCCGGGAACCGATGCCGCCGGGGCGGGCGGGGTGGCAGCAGCGGTGCGATCTCGGCCCACAGCTCGTCCGAGACGATCCACGGCGGCTGCTCACCCATCCTCAGCATCAGGTGGACTAGACAGAAGACCCGGTGCGTCGCTGAGCGGATAAGCTGCCTTATCCGCTGAGTGCTCCTGCGCGGTCGGGGTCGTGCTGGAACGCGACCCCGACCACTCCCTCCGGCGACACCGTCGCCGGCCCGTGAGATTGGTAGGAGCCGTTGTTCGAGTAGTCGGTGTTCCTGAGCCTGACGGCCTTTCGGCTCCCGTGTCCCTTACGGAGTGTGACCGAGGTTTTCGCCAAAGGGGCAGTGAGATGATCTCGAAGCCCTGAGCGCTCGGCCCCGCATTTCAGAGGGACGCGCGCGCTGTTCTGCCAGCGGCAGAACACCGGCCGGACCGGGCTCGAAGATCACTACAGTCAGTCTCATGGCGACGATTACGACGCGCACGGTCGAGTACCGGGCGGACGGTCTGACGATGATCGGTCACCTCGCGCTCCCGACCGGCGTCGACCGCCGGCCCGCGGTGCTGCTCGGACCGGAGGGCATGGGGCCCAGCGACGTCGAGCACGGCCGGGCCGATGCCCTCGCCGAGCTGGGATATGTAGCGCTGGCCTTCGACCTTCACGGCGGACGCTATTTGAGCGACCCCGAGGAGATGCTGGCCCGTTGCATACCACTGCTCGCTGATCCCGACCGAATGCGGGGCATCGGGCATGCGGCGCTTGACGTGTTGCGCACCCAACCGCGGACCGACCCCGACCGGATCGCCGCCATCGGCTACGGCACCGGGGGCGCCATCGCGCTGGAACTCGGGCGAGCCGGCGTCAACCTGCGCGCGATCGGGACAGTCAACGCAACTACCACGGGCCGACCGGGCGAGGCAGCGCGCATTCGCTGCCCAGTGTGGGCGGGGGTCGGGTCGGAAGACCCGATCATGCCGCCCGCGCAACGGGACGCGTTCGCGGCCGAGATGCAGGCCGCGGGCGTTGACTGGCGCCTCACTGTCTACGGCGGCGCCTTGCACGCGTTCCATCACCCGCCGGTCGACCACCCCGCGGTCCCCGGCGTCGGTTTCCACCCACTGCACGCGCAGCGAGCCTGGCGCGACGTCGTCGACTTGCTCGGCGAGTGCCTGCCCGTGACGGAGGACCTGGGGGCATGACCCCGGCAAACAGCCTGGCCGCAGGACGGCGAGTCTCGAAGCCCGTCCGAGAAGTAAGCCCCCGGTGGCT
Organism: Micromonospora sp. URMC 106; assembly: GCF_051386395.1. Taxonomy (NCBI): domain Bacteria; kingdom Bacillati; phylum Actinomycetota; class Actinomycetes; order Micromonosporales; family Micromonosporaceae; genus Micromonospora; species Micromonospora sp. URMC 106. The sequence goes on along the minus strand of NZ_JBPQTP010000023.1, from coordinate 31,390 downwards.
CGTGTCCGGATCTGCCGCCAAAGGACGTGGGCTGAACCGCCCGGTGGGTGGGTTGACGCCGTCCCGGTGGGCGGTCAGCCGCAGATCAGGGCGACGACCCTGGCAATCTCGTCTGAGGTGACGCGGGCGTCGAGGATGACCGCGATACCGCCCGAGTTCCACTTTCGGAGCTGGTCGACGTCCTGCCCGGCCGCTCGCCTGCGCTCCTCGACGAACCAGTACCGGTCGACCCGGTCGGCCAGCGTCGCCCGCCCGGCGGCGACGTCAAGGCCGGGCACCGCGACCGTTGCGCCGCACGCGCCGACCTGCTGGCCGAGGTCGTCGCCCCACAGCTCCAACTCCCAGCCCGGCCACAGCCCGGACCACTTCTCGGCCAAGCCGGCCAATGGTCGGATGGTCCACAGCCCGGCCCGACGCCGCGCCAGGTCGAGGTGCAGCCCCGCCGTCGGATGTGATGCGCACGCCGTGACGAGGTCGCGTGGGCCGAGCCGGTCCAGCAGGCGCGGGCCGAGCAGCCACGGCGGGCAGGACTCGAAGGGCAGGCGTACGCCCGACACCCGTCAGCATCGACCGCGCTGACCAAGTATTCCACCGGGCCCTCCGGCCGCTCGCCGCCGTCGGGGTACAGGCCGTTCCACCACGTGGAGTCGCGGCGCACCTGGTCGCGGTCATCCCCGAGATACGCCGCCAGGTCGGCGATCCCGTCATACTCCCAGCTCACCGTCCACCCGCTCCAGGTGCGCCGGTAGGCGTCGAGTAGCCCGGCGCGGTAGGCGTACCGCCAGTCGAGGGACACCTGTCCCAGTTCGGCGAAGAGCAGCAGTTGCCGGCCGTTGACGTCGATGAGCACTGCACACTTCGCAGGCCAGGTCGTCGAACCAGAAGTCGTCCCGGTAGTCGTCGAGCTGAGCGAGCCAGCGAAGCGTGATGTCAGGCCCGACAGCGAAGTGACAATCGAGTCCGTAGCTGGCGCCGCCGCCTTGCGCGTACCGCTCGCACCGTCCGTCCCGAACGACCACGTAGTTCACCCCGGCCGGCCTCGGCCGCGGATATTGCTGGCTGTTGGCTTCGGCGGTGGTTGGCCGGGATCAGGTGGCGGGGAGTCGTGCGTTCGCCAGGTCGCGGGTGAGCGCCATCAGGTTGATTGTGGTGGGTCTGCCATCGCTGTGCCTGCGAGCCGCGGCGAGGTGTACGACCCGGGTGGCGGGTTGCAGCGGGCGGTAGACGACATCGGCGCGGCGGAGGCGGCTCACCGAGGCGGGCACCAGGGACACGCCGAGTCCGCCGCCGACCAGCGCGACGATGCTCTGCATCTGTACCGCCTCCTGGGTGACGCGTGGGGTGAAGCCGGCCCGCCGGCAGTAGTCGAGGATCTGGTCGTGCAGCCCCGGCCCCAGTTCCCTGGGTGACAGCACGAAGGGCTGGCCGGCGAGGTCGCGGACGTTCAGGGTGCGCCTGTGGGCCAGCGGGTGCCCGACTGGCAGGGCCGCGATCAGGCGTTCCGCGCCGACTGGTTCGACACGCAGCGCCTCGGCGTCCGCGTCGGCAAGTGGCGGCCGGAGCAAGCCGACGTCCAGATTCCCGGCCCGCAGCGCCCGCGCCTGTTCGGTGGTGGTCAGCTCCCGCAGAGTGAGGGCGACGTCGGGATACCGGTCACGAAACCGGCGCAGGATCTGCGGCAGCAGGGTCAGGGTCGCCGAGCCGACGTACCCGAGGGCGACCTCGCCCGTGTCTCCGCGCCCGACGCGTCGGGCCGCCTGCCGCGCGGCCTCGGCGTGGGCGAGCGACAGCCGCGCGTCGTTCCGGAACGCCTCGCCCGCCGCGGTGAGTGCTACGTGCCGGCTGCTGCGCTCGAACAGCGGCACGCCCAGCTCCTCCTCCAGGGCCCGGATCTGCTGGCTCAACGGCGGCTGCCGGATGCCCAGGGCCTCGGCCGCCCTGCCGAAGTGCAGGTGTTCCGCCACAGCGAGGAAATAACGCAGATGCCGCAGCTCCACCCCTGTCACCTCCTCCCGACCGGCCGCGACCTGATCCGGTGACGCGTCGATATCCGGAGGATATCAATGGCTCCGTTCGTCGCTATCGAACGTCTTGATCCTGCCGTCACGGGGCAGCATCGGGGCCGCAGGGCGATCCAGCCCTGGCGAGAGGAGTTCCGATGCACAGCTCGCCCCCGGTGACGGCGATGGTCGCTACGGGCATCGCTTTCGCCGCCGTCCTGACCGGCCCGGCCTCCGGGGCCGGCGACGGCAGCGTGCCCGGCACCCGAGGCCCCGCCGACCTGGTCCGCACCGAACTGCAGGTCGAGAGCGATCCCCGCGTGCGGATCGCGGTCCGCGAGGTCCGCGACCCCGGTCGTCTGTCGCCGGCCCGGCCGCCGGTGCTGCTGCTGCACGGGGCCCGGGTGCCCGGTGTGGCCAGCTTCGACCTGCCGACGCCGGGCGGCTCGCTCGCCGCCGATCTCGCCCGGTCCGGTCACCAGGTCTACGTCATGGACGCACGCGGCTACGGCCGATCCACTCGTCCCCCGGAGCTGTCCCAGCCAACCGCGGTCAACCCGCCGGCGGTCCGCTCGGACGCGGTGGTCCGCGATGTGGCCGCAGCCGTCGACCTGATAGCGGCGCGCAACCCGCGAAACGGCGGCAGGGTGGCGCTGCTCGGCTGGGCGACCGGCGGCCACTGGCTCGGCCAGTACGCCGCTGCCCACCCGCACCGGGTCAGCCACCTGGTGCTCTACAACACCCTCTACGGCCCGATCGACGGGCATCCCAGCATGGGTCGGGGCAGCGTGTACGAGCACCCCGAGCGGCCGGGTGAGTTCAACGCCGCCCGGTTCGGCGCGTACCGCACCAGCACCGCAGCGAGCCTGCTGCCGTCCTGGGACGACAGCATTCCCAGCCAGGACAAGTCCGCCTGGCGCGACCCACGGGTCGTCGACGCCTACGTGCGGGCCGCTCTGGACTCCGATCCCACCAGCGGCAGCCGCTCCCCGGCGAGTTTCCGGGCGCCCTCCGGCGCGGTGGAGGACAGCTTCTACCTCGCCACCGGCCGCCAACTGTGGGACGCCAGCCTCATCACCGCGCCGACGCTGATCCTGCGCAGTGCGCGGGACTTCTGGAGCCGCCCGCAGGATCCGCAGGTGCTGACCCGGCACCTGACACGGGCCGAGGAGGTACGCAGCGTCGAACTCGACGACGCCACGCACTACGTCCACCTCGATCGCGCCGAGCGCGGCCGGTCCCAGTTCCTCACCGAGGTGACCCGGTTCCTCGCAACCGCCTAGCCCTCCCGCCCACGGTCCCCTCCCCACCCACGAAAGGAAAGGCATGTCGACCCGTCGACGCCCCGGACCCACTGGTCGGACACGCCCCGCGAGCCGGGCAGCGGTGCTGGTCCGGGCGATCCTCGCCGCGCTACTGGGCTGTCTGGCCCTCGCGGTCGGGCCGGCCGGCCCCGCACACGCCCACCACGGCTGGCAGGAGTTCGAGACCGGCCGGCCGTTCTATCTGAACGGAACGGTGACGGACGTCCGGTGGGGCAACCCACACCCCGAGGTCCGGCTGGACCTTCCCGCCACCATCGACCTCCCCGCCGACCTGGCAGGCCGGGCCATTCCCCCCGAGCTGGAGGAGCTCGGCGGCCGCGACGTCCTGCGCCGGACCCGTGCGCTGGAGGGCGGCCGGCAGGTCACCCTGGTGCTCGCACCGCCGTCCCGCCTGGAGGCGTGGGGCATGGCCGACCGTACCCGCGTCGGCGAGCAACTGCAGGCGGTGGGATACCTCGCCCGCGACGGCGGCGCGGAGTTCCGGCCCGAGCTGTTGATCCGGGAGGACGGACGGGCGATCCGGCAACGGTCTGTACCGCTGCCCGCCGCGGACGCGGCCGCCGGTTCCGACGCTGACGGCGCGGGCGGCAGTCCGGACGGTGCCGACACCGCCGACAACGGCGCCCCGGGCGACGTCCCCGCAGAATGGCCGTTGTTGGTGTTGATCGTCGGCATCATTCCGGCCGCCATCGGAGTGCATCTGCTGTGGCGGCGCCACGCGGCGCGAAACCGGTGACGGACCGCGGGGCACAGGGCACCAGCCCTGCTCACGCTGACCAGGAGGAGATCCGCCGTGCTGGGCTGGCTGGAGCGCACCGCGCTGACCGAGGCGATCCGGAGCAGCATGTGGGCCTACCCGGCCCTGGAGATCGTCCACCTGCTGGGGCTGGCCCTGCTGGTTGGCCCAGCCGTACTGTTCGACCTGCGGCTGCTCGGCGCGGGCCGTGCGCTCCCCGTGCGGCAGGCGGCCGCGCGCCTGCTGCCGCTGGCCCGGATCGGTTTCAGCGTCGCTGCTCTCTCGGGCGCGCTGATGTTCGTCACGGGCGCGAACGAGTTCGCCGGCAACCCGGCCTTCCAGCTGAAGATCGTCCTGCTGGCGGTGGCCGGTGCGAACGTCCTCGTGTTCAACCTGGGGATCTACCGGAGCGTGCGGCGCTGGGAGACCGGCGGCAGCCCGACAGCGGCCCGCGCCGCCGCCGGGATCTCCCTCGCGGCCTGGACTGCCATCGTGGCCTGCGGACGGCTCATCGCGTACGTGTAGGCGAGCGAGCTGGTGCGCCTGGTATCTCGTCAGGCAGCCCTGAGCGGGTGATCCGGGTGGCGGATCTTGAGTGGATCGCGAATCCGGACGATCATGGCAGGAGCGGAACCGGAGGATGAGGAGGAACGCCGTGTCCGAGCGGGTTGCCGTGGTCACCGGCGCAAACCGGGGCATCGGCAAGGAGGTGGCCCGCCAGCTCGCCGCCCGGGGCGACACCGTCCTGCTCACCGCCCGGGACGCGAACAAGGCCGCTGCGGCCGCCGACGAACTGGCCGCCACGGGCGGCACAGTCGTCCCGTATCGGCTGGACGTGACCGATCCCGCCGCCGCGACCGCCCTCGCCGCCGTCATCGGGGACCGGTACGGACGGCTCGACGTGCTGGTCAACAACGCTGCCATCTCGTACGACACCTGGGCCGAGGCGAGTAGTGCCGATCTCGACGCGGTCCGCGTCGCCTTGGAGACCAACCTGTTCGGCGCCTGGTCGCTCACCCAGGCGCTGCTTCCGATGCTGCGCGCCAGCGGTCACGGCCGTGTCGTCAACGTCTCGAGCGAGGCCGGCTCCCTGGCGAGCATGGGGGGTGGCACCCCCGCGTACAAGCTGTCCAAGGTCGGGCTGAACGCGCTCACCCGGATGCTCGCCGCCGAGCTGCGCGGCGACGGCATCCTGGTGAACGCTGTCTGTCCCGGCTGGGTTGCCACCGACATGGGTGGCCCGGGCGGCCGTCCGGTGGCCGACGGGGCGGCCGGCATCGTGTGGGCCGCGACCCTGCCCGACAATGGACCGACCGGCGGCTTCTACCGGGATCAGCGACCACTGCCCTGGTAGACCGACGCACCGGCACTGGACCACCAGGCGCGGGCCGTCGCCGAGATCGGTGCGTCGTCAGGCAGCGTCCAGGGTGTCCAGGACGAGCCGGCCGCGGACATGGCCGCGCTCGCCGATGGCGTGTGCGGTGGCCGCCTGATCGAGGGGAAACACCTGCTGCACCTCGACCCGCAATCGTCCGTCGCCCAGCAGTTGCGCCACCTGGGCCATCGCGGCGCCGTCAGGGGTCACGTAGGTGTGGGCCAGCCGCACGCCACGCTGGGCGGCCGCGGATTCCAGCCGAGGACTACGACCCTTGAGGGTGACCAGGAGGCCGCCGGGACGCAGCGTGGCCAGCAGCCCGACCGCGACATCGCCGCCGATCGGGTCGACCACCACGTCGGCGTCCCGAACCACCGCCTCCACCGGTTGGCGGGTGTAGTCGATGACCTCGCTGGCGCCCAGTGCGCTGACCAGATCATGGTTGCGCGCGGAGGCGGTGCCGATGACGTGGGCGCCTGCTGCCGCCGCGAGCTGCACGGCTAGGTGGCCGACCCCGCCGGCGGCGCCGTGGACCAGCACGCGCTGCCCGGCGGTGACCGCGGCATGGGTGACGATGGTCTGCCAGGCGGTCAGCGCCGGCATCGGGGTGGCAGCCGCGGTGGCGTGGTCGGTGCCTTCCGGCTTGCGGGCCAGCGCGTCCGCGGCCACGACGGCGTACTGCGCGTACCCGCCGATCAGGCGGGGAAAGCCACCCATGCCGAAGACCTCGCTGCCCACCGGCAGTCCGTTGACCCCCGCTCCGGAGGCGGTGACCACGCCGGAGACGTCCCAGCCCAGTACGGCCGGGAACCGCGACACGGCGACGCCCTGGCCGGCGCGAGTGAACCAGTCGATGGCGTTGACGCCGGCAGCGTGCACCCGGACCAGGACCTCACCTTCGCCAGGTGTGGGAGTCGGCAGGTCACGTACCTGCAGCAACTCGGGCGGACCGAACTGCTGGATCACGACGGCGCGCATGGTTCCCCTCCCGGTCCGGTGGCTCATGACAGCCCGGCTTCCAACGCCTTGTAGCGGCGGTCCTGATACCGCAGGAACCCGCTCATGCCTGCGATCGCCGCCAGCAGCCCCAGCGGGAGCGCAACCAACGTCTGTGCCCTACCTGTGATCCACACCCAGGCCAGGGCCACGCCGACGCCGGCAACGAAGCTGTTGACAGCGGCAACCATGCTGGCCATGGTGAACAAGCCCGTCCGCCAGCTTCGTCGTACCCCGAGCGTGGCGAGGGCCTCGGTGGCACCGGCCGCGCCGGTGGCGCCCCACGGGGCGAAGAACGCCGGGGCCTGAGGGCTGAGTGTCCGGTAGTACGCCCGGATGTTCGCGATCTTCGCCAGCAGTTGCACGTTCTGCACGCCGGTGTCCACCAATCGTACGACGGTGAAGACGCCGAGCATGACGATGACGGGAATGGTCGTGGCCACGAACGGCACCAGCAGCGTCCCGGACTGGGCGACGAAACCCAGCGCGACCAGGGAGCTGGAGAGGGTGACGGTGAACAGCGAGGCGCGGCCGGCGGCTTCGCTGACCGTGGTGCTGGCCGCGGACTGCAACACGAAGTGCTCGGTGACCAGCGCGGACATGAACGTCGCCTCGTTGGCCGCGCCTTTGGCCTCGTCGGTCACTCTTCCCTCCACCTGTGCTCGGCGCCGTGTCGACAGCCAGCTCGTCCGTACATCCCGGTCTTGTCGGTCAGTGGAACTCGTGGACGTGCGCGCCGGCCCGCTGCCCGCGGGTGCGCGGCCGACACTGTCCCGGGTGGCCGGACGGCCGCGTTGACGCGGCAGCTGAGGGGCACGGGCGGCTCGTCGGCCCGCGTCGCACGCGCATCCTCTGCGCCGCGGGACGTTCCACGACGGCCCCGACTGACGGACCGCACGTCCGGGCGACCGCGTTCGGCGTGAGGCGCGGATGTCAGGGGCCCGATGGATTGTGATCGTCTGGTGGTCACCGGTTGCTCCTGGACGGTAGTGGGCCCCGGGCGTGGTTCCCGGGGCCGCACGTGAGGGCCTAGTGGTGCAGGTGTCGGCGCAGGTGAGCGGCGACGGTGTCGGTGGCGGTGGTCACCTGTGGCTCCTGGTCGTAGAAGTCGAACTGGGTGCCCTGGCTCCAGAGGATGTCCTTGGGGCCGGCGAGGCCGGCGTGGAACCGGCTGGCGCCCTCCGGGATGGCGGCATCCGTGCTGTGGACGATGACGGTCGGTTGGGTGATCTGCGGCGCGAGGCTGATGGCGTCGTAGGTGAGCCAGTCCGGCCAGGCCATGACGGCGAATCGGTTGGGCCAGGCGGGGACGCCCCCGCGGGCCGGGTTGAGGTAGAAGTCGATGTCGTAGGGCATCGCCGCCCGCGGGTCGGTGGTGCTGACGACCGGGACGTAGTCGACCTCGCCGGTTTCGTCGTATCGGGCGCGGGCCTCACGGCCCGTGGTGATCCTGGCGGCGACGGCGTCAGCTCCACCGTAGGTGGCTTCGCAGATCGTCGCGTCGTGGAGCCATGGGGCAACCAGGGCGAGGGCCTTGACCCGCGGGTCGTGGGCGGCGTTGTCGGCCATGTACATGGCCGCGGCGCAGATGCCGAGTTCGGCGAGCCGGTCGCGGTCGACGGCCGGATGCGCGGCCAGGAAGGTGAGCGCGTGGTGGATGTCGGCGACCTTCCGCGCGGGGTTCTCCACATCGCGGGGCTCGCCTTCGGACTCGCCGAAGCCGGTGAAGTCGAACGACAGCGCCGCGTAGCCGTAGCCGACCAGGCGTTGGGCGTACCGGTCGGCCATCAGTTCCTTGACGCTGGTCCAGGTGCCGGCCACCACCACGCCGGGCACCGGCCCGGCGGTCGTGTCGGGCAGGTAGAGATTGCCGACGAGAGTGGCTCCGTCGCTGTCGAAGGTGACGCGTTCGTGCTTCATGGTGTTGCTCCTGGATCTCGTGGGGTCGTCAGGCGTACTCGAGGTCGGCCCGGCTGATCAGGCCGTCGGTCAGGGTGAGGCGGTAGTTGGCGCGGAAGCCGCCGACGCCGCCGGGCTGGAAGCGGACCAGCACGGTGACGCCGTCTGGGTGCGGCGTGTGGCCGAGCAGCGTGTAGACGCCGCCGACGACCTCGCGCTCGGCCCAGCGGCGGATGGCGTCGCGACCACGGATCTCGCGACCGACGTCGACGACGACCGCGTCGGCTGCGAACGCGGCCGCGACGGCGTCCGGGTCCTTGGCGGAGACCGCGTCGAAGTAGCGTTGCGCGGCCGGATCGAGAGGCCCCTGCGATCCGGTCGGGACCGGCAGCGGCGTGACAGCGTCTTCGGCGACCGCCCGCATGTGGTCGCTGCTCATCATTGCGATCGCGGCTCCCGCGAGGACGACGGCCGCTGTCACCGCGATGATCGTGCGCGCTCTCATGGCAGCAGCCCCCGGTTGCCGTCGCCCCACAGGGCCGTCATGACCACCCCGGTGATCCGCCAGCCGCCCGTGTCGCGGGTCAGGTTGAACGAGTAGGTGCCGCCGAGTGTCCACAGTGCTGCCCCATGAGGGCTGGCCTTTCGGTGGGTGGCCTGAAATGCCGCCGTGCAGACGGCGTCGTCGCCCTCGATCGTGACCAGATGGTTGGCCAGCAGGTGCTGGGTGGCGTCGAAGCCGCCGAGCGTGCTCCGCCAGGCGTTCACGATGTCGGCCGGGGTCAGCGTGACCGGTTCCCCGCCGTTCAGGCTGGTGTAGTCCAGCGTCACCTGTTCGGCGAGGATTTCGGTGAGGCGGTCCCATTCCCGCCGGTCGGTGTGCCAGACCAGTCGGGTGCAGGTGTCAATGACATCTAGACGATCCATGCGTCGAGCGTCGCAGCCCGACAGGCGATCACGGCAGGTGAAGTGGCTGCAGATCCTTTGCAGGATCCTGCATCTCCTCGTCAGGCCGGGCCGCGGTCTCGCCTTCGGGTGCCGGACGGGTGCCGAGCCGGGACCGGACCCGGCCCCACCCCGCTACCGTTCCGCGTGTCACCTGCCCCTCGATCGAGCTGGGGCACGACAGCGCCGGCGCTGGCCGGCACGAGGAGCCGGCGCAGGGCGCGGTCGCCGCGGTGGCCGCTGCTACAGCCAGCCTCGGTCTCTGGCGTACAGAGCGGCTTGGAACCGGGTCCTGGCGCCCAGGCGGGCCATCAGGTCGGCGACGTGGGCCCGGAACTTGCGAACCGAGATGTTCAGGGCCCGTGCGGCGGCGTCGTCGGTGTCGTACCGGGTCAGCGCATCCAGGACCTGGTGCTCGATGGGGGACAGGGGCCGGTCGTCGACGTCGCGGGCGCGGCTCCACATGCCCTCGTACACGTCGACGAGCACGGCTACGAGCCCGGGTTGGCGAATCTGCAGCGCGCCGGCCTCCGGCCCGGCCGGATCGGCCTGGACGAACGCCACGCTGCGGTTGACGATGGCCAGGTGCCGCACCGGCTCGGAGGTGACCCGGTGCAGGTCTCCGCGAGCATGCCAGAGCCTCGCGTGACGGGCCTGCCGTGGGTCGCGCAGGGCCTGAGCCGAAAACAACGTGCGGCAGCGTAGCCCGGCGGCGAGCAAGGTGTGCAGCGGTCCGGGGGAGCTGCTGTATGTCGCGAGCGGCTTCATGTACATGAAGTCCTCCGGGGCGGCGGCCATCACCGCGTTCATGCGCTGGGTGACGCCGGGGCCGTCGGGAATGTGCTCAACCAGGTGGATCGCCTTGCCGCTGCGGTGCTCCTCAGCGAGTTCGGTGAGCACGTCCCATGCGGTGGTCAGCTCGGTCAGTTGCCGTTGCGTCTGTTCCACGCGGCGGCGTACCAGCAGATCGACCGCGACCGCGGGTTTGGTCGCGACCAGGCTGCCGGATATCAGTCCGAGCGTGCGCAGCTCGGCGACTGTCGCACTCAGGCCAGGGATGTCGAGCTCTGCGGCCGCCGTCGCGAGGTCCGCGTGTGGGCGGCGCAGGAAGTATCGGTAGACACGTTCCTGCTCGGCGGTGACACCGAGACCGGCAAGACTCACCGGGTACCTCCGGATTGTGGCGAAGGAAGAAACATCTGCACCCCCCGCCCGACCCGACCGGGCATCGACCGGGCGCCGGTGTTCGCGGAGGCTGATCCGCGGTGCCGCGCCGGCTCCACACCATCGTCCGCGGGCGGGGCCGATGGTGTGGAGCCGGAGGCGGTCGGGAAGGGGTGGTTCCGTTACGCGTCGGGGACCCAGTTGCCGTGGAAGCCGAGGGGCACCCGGGCCGGAAGCTGGACCCGGGCGACCGGCTTGCCGGTGAAGTCCTGGGCCGCCAGGATCACCAGGTCCGACGCGTTGCGGTCCGGGTTGTGCACGTAGGCCAGGGCGTACCCGTCGTCCTCGGCCGCCCGGTGCTCCCCGGCTGCGGGGCCGGGGTGGCGGGCCGGGACGAAGACCGGCTCGCTGGCTGCCGCCCCCTTGGGGAAGCGGTGCACCTCGGAGGTGCCGCGCAGCAGGTCGTGCTTGATCAGCGCGTTGTGGAACGCGCGGTCCGGCGGCGTGCCGTCGACGGCCAGGTACGCCTGGAACATCTCGGCCGCCGCGGCCGAGTAGCCGAAGCGGTGGCGGCGGGAGACCAGGGCATCGTTGATCCGTGGGTACTCCTGCGGCCGGTCGTCGATCCTGCTCATCCGGACCCGGCCACGGGCGAGGTCGATCGTCCATCGATCCAGCGACGGCGTGCCGGTGGCCCCCGGGCCGCCGGAGCCCCGGCCGGCAGCGTAGAAGGGCGCTGGGAACGTGGTCAGGTCCACCACGATCGACGTCCCGTGGTCGTAGGCGTTGAGGGTGTGCGAGTACACGACCACCGCCGGCGCGTCGAACCAGCGAACGTCGCCGCCGCCCCGAGGCAGCACGCCGACCCGGGCGGGATGCCGGTCGTTCCAGATGTAGGGCACGGGGTGGCCCGCCGCGGCCGCCTCCGGATCGAACGTGACGGGCACGTCGAACAGGACCACGTGCCGTTGGGTGAGCGCGAAGTCGTGCATCATGGGGCTGCCGGCCACCGGGATCGTGGTGGTGCGGGCGACGCGACCGGCCGGGTCCACGACGAGGTGACGTACGTGGTCCCACATCGGGCTGTAGGTGATCGCGTGCAGTTCGCCCGCGTGTGCGTCGAGCTTGGTGTGCGCGGTGAACGCGCCGCTCAGGGTCCCGCCGAAGTCGTAGGGGCCGAGGGTGTTCAGCTCCCCGTCGAGCTCGTACGGCAGGGGACCGCTCTCCAACAGGGTCAGGATCCGGCCGTTGTGCGCAATCACGTGCGTGTTGCAGGCGTAGTCCTGTTCCGGCACCGGCCACGGGTACGGCTCGCCGAGCTTCGCGGCGACGGCGGCGGAGCGGACCCACCGGTTCCGGTACCACTCGGCGCGGCCGTCGCGCAGCCGCACGCCGTGGACCATGCCCTCGCCGAGCATCCAGTGGTGCGCCCTGGGGTCCTCCAGCCCGAGGACGTTGGGGCCGATGCGCAGGTAGCGCCCGTTCAGCTCACGGGGAATCCGGCCAGTGACGGGCAGGTCGAAGGCCGTGACCTCCTCCTGGACCGGCGCGAACGCGCCCTCGAGGAACGGGTGCCGACCCGACCGGCGGACGGGTGGGGTGGCGTAGGGCGGTGCGGTCTGCGCCGCGGCGGTGCTGCCGATCAGCGGCAGCGCGCCGGCCCCGGCGGCGACGGCGCCGCCCGTCAGGGCCGCCGCCGAACGCAGGATGTCCCGCCGAGAGTGCCTGGTCATTGCTTGACTCCTAACTAGCAGGTGGGGATGTCGGAGGGTCGCGTGCTGGTCGCCGTCAGCGGCGGGCCGGCCCGGCGGCGTCGATCATGGGTACGGCCAGTGACCGACGGGCGGCCGGGAGGCTGGCGACGCAGGTCAGCCCGATGACGAGGGCGACGACGGCCAGGTACGGGGTGCTGTCGAGGTCGAGACTCACCGCGCCGGTACGCCCGTACGCGAATCCGGCGATACCGATCGCGGCCGAGACGGTGCCGAGGACCAGCCCACACGTAGCGGCGATGGTCGTTTCCCAGGCCACCGCCCGCAGGAGCTGCCCAGGCGTGGCCCCGATCCTGCGGGCCAGGCCGAACTCCTGCCGGCGCGCCAGCAGGCTCGCGACGCAGTTGTTGATGAGCACGACTGCCGCGAACAGGCTGATCATGCCGATGATGATCAGGTTCAGTGTCCGGACCCCCCTGTCCTCGACGGTGACCGCGATGCCCTCGGCAGCGTTCGTGTCGTTCTGAATCATCTGGATGTAGAGGGTTCCCACGGCCAAGCCGGTCAGGACGATCACCGGCATGGTGACGGCTGCGATCTGTCTCGTGCGCTCGCGCACGGCCGAAACCGCCAGGTACGCCGACGCCGCGGCCGACCGCCGCGTCGCCAGTTCGATCGGCAGGGCCACCGCACGCAGCACGATCGGCGAGAGCAGCGCGAGTCCGATCGCGGCGGCGATACAGGCCTGACCGGCGACGCTCAGCGTGGTGAAGCCTTCGTCCTTGAGCGCGGTCGCGATCGCCAGGGCGCAGCCCACCCCCGCGGTGAGCAGGACACCACCTGCGATCACCCGACCCTTACCGACCGCTCGGCTCTCGACGGCGGCGTGGCTCAACGCCTCCCGGGCACTGACCCGCCCGGCCGAGCGGGCGATGACCGCGGTGGCGCCCAACGAGGCGAGCAGCGTCGTCGACAGTCCCGCCACGAGGGCGAGGGACCCGATCTGGTAGGCGACGTCGTGGGCGATCTGGTCGGTGCGGCTGAGCGCCGCCAGCACCGCGCGGCCGATCAGGAAGGCGGGGACGACGCCCAGCGCGGCGGCCACGACCGCGACGACCATCCCTTCGCCGATGATCAGGCGGCCGATCTGGCGGGGTGTGGCACCGACGGCTTTGAGCAGTGCGAGTTCGGCCTGCCGTTGCCGAACCGCCAGGTTGGTCGTCGAGGCGACGCCGAACCCCACGATGACCAGGCCCCAGCCACCGACCGCACCGGCGATCGTCCGCAGCGATGACGCGTCGGCCGCGGAGACACCATCCCCCCGGGCGGTGTCGAGCAGCGAGGCGAACGCCATGAGCACGGTCGCGCCGGCGAACACGTTGATGAATGTCGCGATGAAGGCGCCTCGGCGGAAGCGTAGCGAGCCGAACGCGAGCCTGAGCATCGTCATCGCGGACCGCCACTGCGCCGGCCGGCGTCGAGCCGCACCATCTGCTCCGATACCGCGGCCGCCGTGGGCGCCTGCAGCGTGCCGACGATCCGTCCGTCGGCGAGGAAGACCACCGAGTCGGCGAACCCGGCCGCGATGGGATCGTGCGTCACCATGACGACCGTCTGGCCGTGGTCGTCCACCGCCCGGCGCAGCAGCGCGAGCACCGCCGACGCGCTGGCGCTGTCGAGCGCGCCGGTCGGCTCGTCGGCGAACACGATCGACGGCCTGGACGCCAGCGCGCGGGCGATCGCCACCCGTTGCTGTTGGCCGCCGGACAGCTCGCTCGGCCTGCGGTCGGCGTGGCCGCCCAGACCGACCTGGTCGAGCAGGGCCAGGCACTGCCTGCGCTGGACCGGTCTTCCGGCCAGTCGCATCGGCAGCATCACGTTCTGCAGGGCGGTGAGCGTCGGCAGCAGGTTGTACTGCTGGAAGACGAACCCGATGCGGGTGCGCCGGAAGCGGGTGGCGGCCGCCTCGCTGCCGTACGGGAACTCGCGGCCGTCGACGAAGACGGTCCCCGCCGTGGGCCGGTCGAGCCCGGAGGCGCACTGCAGGAACGTGGTCTTGCCGGAGCCGGACGGCCCCATCACCGCGGTGAACGTCGCGGCCGCGAAGGACGCCGTGACGCCGGCCAGGGCAACCACCTGGCCGGCGGGCCCATAGGACTTCGTGAGCCCGACGACCCGCAACGGGTCCTGCGCGGCGTCACGTGGGAGATTCGAGCTGATCAAGCTTGCCATCCGATCGGTCCGTGGTCGAAGATCAGCTCGAGTCTGGAAGGCCCGACGCGGTTCCCACACCGCCCCGAGCAGGGCGAATCGGTACGACCAGCGAAGGGCCCAGCACCCTACCGAAGTAGGTTGGTGCGCCGCGCCAGGCTGGCTAACCTCGGACAACGTGACAAGTCCGCCGGCTGCGCCGCCGACCCCGCCCCGTGGCCGGTGGCACACGCTCGTCTACTCCACCGTCGCCGGCTCAGGAGATCGCCTCGGTCTGATCCGCCGCCAGCTTCTGGTCGACGTCGTCCTTCTCCTCGCCGCGATCGGGTTCGGCGGCTTCATCCTGATCCCGACCATCGGCGCCCACACCCGTGCCGGCCTGGTCACCGACCTGGTACTCGGCGCCGTCGCCTGCGGTTCGCTGGCGTGGCGGCGAAGATGCCCGGCGGCGGTCGGGGGGTTGACCATCGCCGCGTCGGCCGTGTCCGCATCCGCCGCCGGCGCCTCCATGGTCGCGCTGCTCACCGCAGCCATTCGCGTACGCCCGAAGGTCGTCGTGGCACTGACCGCGGCGCAGCTGGCCGCCACGTTCTGCTTTCCGCTGCTGTATCCCCAAGCCGCCGGCTACAGCTACCAGACCCAGATCACCATGGGCGGGCTGATGAACCTGGCCGTCGTGGGCTGGGGCCTGATGATCCGCGCCCAACGCGGCTACCTGCGCGCCGTCCTGGAGCGCGCCCACGATCTGGAGGCCGGGCAGGCACTGCTCGCGGCGACCATCCGCGACCAGGAGCGGCGCCGGATCGCGCGGGAGATGCACGACACTCTCGCCCACCGCCTGTCGCTGCTCAGCGTTCACGCCGGGGCGCTCGCCTTCCGGTGCGACCTGTCACCGGAGCAGACGCGCTCCATGGCCACCATCGTCCGGCAGGCCAGCCACGACGCGCTCGGTGACCTCCACAAGGTGATCGGGATCCTGCGCGACGGGCAGGCCGGCGAGGCGAACGCGCTGCAGCCCCAGGTCACGCTGGACGACCTGGCCACGCTCGTGCAGGAGTCCCGGCTCAGCGGTACGGAGATCCACCTCGACCAGCGCATCGACCAGGCGGACCTCGCAACCTCCCCGAACGCCGCCGCGACCGCGTACCGGATCGTCCAGGAGTGCCTGACGAACGCCCGCAAGCACGCGCCCGCGTCGCCGGTCCACATCACGGTCAAAGCGGGCGAAACGGGGGAGATCGTCGTTACCGTCAGCACTCCGCTCGGCGGCAGGCCAACGGCGGCGGGCATCCCCGGCACGGGGACCGGGTTGATCGGGCTCCGCGAACGGGTCTCGCTCCTGGGCGGGAGCTTCAGGTCAGGACGAGCCGGCAACCAGTTTGTCGTCAGCGCGCGACTCCCGTGGGAGATCTAGGCATGGAAGAGCTGCCGGAGACGACCCGCGTCGCGCTGGTGGACGACGACCCGTTGGTACGGATGGGCCTGCGGGCCATGCTGGATGGCGTCCACGGCATCCGCGTGGTGGCCGAGGCAGCCGACGGCTCCGATGTGCCCGGCATGGTCGACCTGCACCGTCCCCACGTCGTGCTGATGGACCTGCGGATGAAGACGATCGACGGCATCACCGCCACACAGCGCCTGCGGGAACGCGGCAACAGCCCCGCGGTGGTCGTCCTCACCACGTTCGACGACCACGATCTGGTCGCCAGGGCCGTCCGGGCCGGCGCGGTCGGCTATCTGCTCAAGCACGCCCCACCGGAAGACATCGTCCGGGCCGTCCGGTCGGTCCGCGACGGAGGCAGCATGCTGTCGCCCGAGGTCGCTCGCAGTGTCATCACCATGCTTGCGGCAGACGCCGGTCACGGCACCGACCGACAGGCGGCACAACGCCGTCTCCAGCAGCTGAGCGCCCGCGAGATGCAGGTCGCCACCGCGGTCGCCGATGGCAAGTCGAACGCGCAGATCGCCGCCGACCTCCACCTCACCGTCCCGACCGTCAAGGGCTACATCAGCGCCATCCTCAGCAAGACGGCGACCCAGAACCGGGTCCAGCTGGCCCTCACGGTCCAGGCAGCCAACCTCCCACTTCCGTCCCCGCGCCGTACCGGCGCCTGACGGTCCACCCGCCGGTACGTGTTCTCGCCGCCAGCGGGTCGCGCAGGTTCCTGCAGGCGTTCCTGCAGCCACTCCGTCTTCTGCGCGGTGTCGGTGCGCTGACAGGCTGGGGCACGGACCGCCTGGACCGTATCGAACCGTCTACGCCCCTGGCGTGGGGCACCGATCGGCGGACGCAGCCCCGCGCCGGCCCCACGGGATCGTGGCAAGCGACCATCGGGCCGCCCCGCGTCGAGCCCCACGCCTCGTACCCACCCAGGAGAGATCGACATGCTGCTCATAGCTGGTGCCACCGGCAACGTCGGCGGAGAACTGGTCCACGCACTGCGCCGGGCCGGTGAGCCGGTGCGCGCGCTCACCCGCACCGACCGGGACTCGTCGCTGCCGCCCGACGTGGAACGGGCGACCGGCGATCTCAACGACCCCGCCAGCCTGACCGCGGCGCTCAACGGGGTGCGCGGCGTCTTTCTCCTCAGTGGATACGCCGACATGCCCGGCCTGCTGACGAAGATCCGCGACGCCGGAGCCCGGCACGTCGTCCTGCTGTCATCGGGAGCCGTCGACGGCGGCGACCACGCCAACGTGGTCGTTCGTTACCACGCCGTCGCCGAGGCGGCCGTCAAGGACGCCGGCCTCGCGTGGACCATCCTGCGCCCCAGCGGTTTCCACTCCAACGCCCTGCGCTGGCTGCCACAGCTACGTGCCGGAAACGTCGTGCGAGAGCCGTTCGCCGACGTGCCTGTCGCCGGCATCGACCCCCTCGACATCGCCGCGGTCGCCGCGGTCGCCCTCACCACACCAGGCCACGACCACGCCATCTACCGGCTCACCGGTCCCGAGGCCATCCTGCCCGCCGACCGCATCCGCATCCTGGCCCGCCTGCTCGGTCGGGACCTGTACCTGCACCCACTCACGGACGACGAAGCCCGGGCGGAACTGGCTGCCACCATGCCGCCCGAATACGTCGACGCGTTCGTCAACTTCTTCGTCGACGGGGCGTACGACGACACCGTCGTGCGTCCGACGGTCCCCGACCTCCTCGGCCGGCCGGCGAGGACGTTCCGCCAGTGGGCGGAGGCACACGCCGACGCCTTCCGCTGATCACCTGTCACGACCCCGCCCCGCGCATGCTCCGCTCGGGTTCGACCACAAACGTGGTGACGTCCGGCTGCCCGGAGTGCGGCCTCGAGGCAGGCGGCGTCGCTCCCGACGAGGCGGCACGACGCCTCCACACCGCGACGCTCGGCTGGGAGACGGTGCGGTGGGTACTACTGCCGGTGGTTCTGCGCCACTCGACGCTGAGGTGGGAGCCGGGCCGAGCGGGTCGGCTCGGCGAGGGGCCGGCCGACTCGGAACACCGCGAGCGGCTGGGCACCCACCCGTTCGGCGAGCCGGGCGGCGGTCACCGGACAGTCGATGAGCTGGCTGAGCGGATGGACCGCCAGGCCGTGCCGGGCGAGGGCCAGCCAGCCCCGCAGGAGGCGTCGCCCCGCGGTGATGTGGTCGTCGCCCGCCGGCAGCATGACCAGGACGCTGCCGTCGTACCGCAGGAGGTTCCGGCCGCTGGCGGCCAGCAGCGCCGCGAGGCCCAGCCGTCGCGTGAGCGGGTACGCGCGCAGCGCGGCGGCCAGGAACCGCGCCTCGAACCGGGACAGGACGAGGGCCCGGTCGGTGAGACCGTCGAGGTGGTAGCGCGGATGGCGGGGATCGAGGCGCAGCCAGTCGCGCAGCTCGATCGCGACGGGCCAGGTGTCGAACTGCCAGCGGTCGGCGACCACCAGTTCGCTCGCGAGATCCCGGGCGGGAAGGTGGACGAAGCCGGGTCCGAGGTCGGCGAGCGCGGCCGCGTCGACGGGCCCGGCAGCGTACCGGCCGCGGGCGACCCGGCGGGCCTCGATGTCGGCGATCGTGAACGGGGTCGCGTACCGGTGCGTCGCGGCGACCAGGCGGGGACCGGGCGCCGCGGTGACATGGAGGCCGAGGTCGGCGGCGACGATGAGGCACGTCTCGACGAACGCGCCGATTCCGAGGCCGAGGTCGCGCCCGGTCGGGTCGGAGTCGGGCAGGGTACGGGCCGGGTCGACGTCGATGACGATCTGGTCGGCGTGGTACCCGGGCCGCCACGGCTGCGTGTTGTGTGCGCTGGGCGCCCGGCGGCAGACCGCCTCGTGCGCCCGGAGCTGCTCGACCCAGGTCATGCCGGTGCCTTCTCGTAGAACGTGTATCCGTGCAGCGGCCGCCCGCCGGCCCGCCGGTACTGGGCGGCCGAGGCGGCGTTCTCCCGCTCGACGAAGGTGCTACGCAGCGTCCGGTACCCGCCGGCGGCGAGATTGCGGTGCAACTGGCGAGACAGCAGGGTCAGGTACCCCTTGCCCTGTTCCTCGGGCACGGTGCCCTTGATGATGAGCACCGCGTCGCGGCGGTACCGGGCGCGGGTGGCCAGCAGGCGGAGCTGGTTGAGCGGGCCGAGCCGGCCACCGACCGCCATGAGGAACTCGGAGATGTCCGGCACCGTCACGACGAACGCGATCGGCCGGCCGGCCTTCTCCAGCCAGAGCAGCAACCCCTCGTCGAGCAGGTACGCGAGGCCGTCGGTCTGCTCGGCCAGTTGCTCGGCGGAGATCTCGGTGTAGTAGCCGAGCTGCGCGAAGCTGGCGTTGAGCAGCCGCCGCAGGATCGGCAGCTGCTCGCGGAAGTGCCGCCGGGAGCCGTGCCGGATGGTGAGCCGTTCCGTGGCGATGCGGGCGTCGTCGAAGCTGAACCCGTGATCACGGTCGGCGTCGGCCGTGGTCGAGCCGCCCGCGGAGGCCCTGCCGCCCAGGTCGACCAGCCAGGTGTCGGCCTCGAAGCGGCGCCGGAAGCCGTGCCGCTCGTACGTCGCGGGGTAGTAGGCGGGGTTCCAGGCCGAATCCACGAAGCCGCGCTCGGCGAAGCCGGAGGTGATCACCCCGCCGGTCTGGTTGGGCAGCAACGCGACCGGTCCGAACAGCGGCCGACCGTCGGCCCGGGCCTCGACCGTGTCCAGGATGGCCGCGAAGACCGCGTCGTCGTCGACGAACTCGGTGTGCCCGAACAGTTGCCGCGGGCCGACCTTGGCGTCGAAGGCGGCGCTGCGGTGCACGCTGGTGCGCCCGACCACCGTGCCGCGTTCGTCGCGGACGAGGAACAGTTCGGCGGTACGCCGGTGCGCGGCGATCACCGACGACAGCAGGGGCACGTACCGGTTGGTCGGATGCAGTCGAAGCGGGAGGTCGACGAACGCTCGCAGGTCGGCCCGTGACCTCACCGGAGTCACTCTCATGCGCGGTGCACCGGCGGGCCGGCCGTCTCGGTGGACAGCGGGGTGAAGGTCGGGATGTGCGCCATGCCGTCGGCCTCGGCGCGCC
The DNA here is from genome assembly GCF_051386395.1 of Micromonospora sp. URMC 106. Classification (NCBI taxonomy): domain Bacteria; kingdom Bacillati; phylum Actinomycetota; class Actinomycetes; order Micromonosporales; family Micromonosporaceae; genus Micromonospora; species Micromonospora sp. URMC 106. Next base: position 11,526 of record NZ_JBPQTP010000023.1, on the reverse strand, counting down.
AGACGCCGTTGCTGTAGCCCTCGGGCTCGGCGTTGTACAGCCGGATGTAGCCGCCGGTCGCGTTCCGCGTGCCGTGGTCGGTCACCCAGCACATGAGGTCGCGGTGGTGGCGGCTGCGGGCGAATTTCAGCAGCGCGTCGCGGTCGCTGAAGAACGCGATGGTGCCGAGCGTGAACGGGAACTGGTAATACACGGTGTGCCACCGGTATCCGTCCATGCGCTTCATCTGCTTGACCATCCTGAACCAGGTGCGGGTCAGGGTGAGGATCGAGCGTGGCCCCCGGTACCGGGTGGCGCCGACGAACATGGCGGTCGCCTGACCGACCGGCGGCGCGGCGGAGAAGTCGGAGGTCCTCACGCCGTCGCGCCCTTCACCAGGTACACATTCTTGATCTTGGTCGTGGTGCCGGCGAACGGTCCGGTGCCGTAGTCATGGACCTTCACCCGAAGGTCGGCCGCGGACGGGTCCTCGGCGAGGGACTCGGCGAAGTCCCGGCTGGCCTCGGAGAGGTAGCGCAGCACCCCGTCGCGGCAGGTCTCGGCGAGGGCCAGCCGCTCGTCGGCGCCGAGCGCGAGATCCTCGCGCAACTGCAGGTTGATCACTGGCCGGCTCTCCAGGTCCGCGTGCTCCTCCAGTTCCAGGCAGAAGCTCTGCAGCAGGTGCGCGAGGGGATTGCCGGCGTAGAGGCCGTACTCGACGTCCTGCGGGTAGATGTTGGCACCCATGTACGAGATCGTGCTGTCCTTGCGGCCGAACAGGAACAGCAACGGCAGCCGCATCCGGTCGGTCCGCGCCGCGCGCTCGGCGTCGAGCCGCGCGGCCGGGTCGCCGATCGCGGCCAACACGTCAGGGTACGCGATCAGCCGGCCCTCGTCGCCGATGTTGTAGCGGACCTTGGGGGTGAGCACCGCCGTCGAGTTGATCGTGCAGATCACCTCGTGGTCGGCGTTGGTCTCCAGGTAGGTCTCGAGCGGGTTGTACTGGAAGACCATCGGCAGCCGGTGCTCGTCGGGGCCGAGTAGGGCGGCCCGCAGGGCGGCGTCGGTGCGCAGCCGGCGACGGACCCAGACGGTGAAGTCGGTCTCCCCGGCGATACCGATGGTGAGGTCGCTGGCGCCGTAGCCGGAGCGCACCTTGAGGAAGCGTTCCTCCAGGTAGTCACGCAGCGCCTCGGTCATCCCCTCGCCGCCGACCAGACCGCTGATGCGGTACTCGCTCCAGGGGAAGCCCTCGGCGTCGAGTTTGTCGCGCAGATGCTTGAGGAACGGCGGGTACGCGGTGACGATGTACTCGAAGCCGGGCCCGAAGTACCGCAGCGTGTCCGCGATCTTCTGCAGGTCCGGGCCGGTGTTCTTCACCATGGCGATCGTGGACATGGCGATGCCCGTGTTGGTGCCCGTGGCCCAGGCGCCCATCGAGTACGCGTTGATGACGAAGCGCCGCTTCGACGGGAACACCATGGTGGCGTAGCCGGCCAGGTTCTTGTGCACCGAGCGCAGTTCGCGGCGGCTGCGGATCCAGTTGAACGGCTGACCGGACGAGCCAGAGGACTCGTCGACGACGCTGCCGGCGATCTCGATCTCACCGTGCCAGCAGCGCTCGGCCTCCGGGTACGCCATCACGTACGACTGCTTGTCGGTCGACGGGTACGACGACAGGTCGAACCAGCGGAACCGCCATCCGTTGCGGCGCAGGAAGTCGCCGTACGCGGGGACGTCGATCGCGGCGAACTGGCAGGTCATCCACGCGTGCAGCCGAGCGAAGCGACCCATGTACGGACGGTAGTTGCGCGCCATGAACCGCCATACCGCCGGATGAACCTGGTGCAGCGTGTAGAGGCCGGTCAACGAGAAGCTCGCGAACCGCAGCGTCCACTGACGCAGGAAGGTCATCACCACGCGTCAAGGATAGGAACGCTCGCAAGCCGCTCACCTGGTCACAGATACTCAACGGCCCTGGGTGCCCCGACTCAACGGCCCTCGCCCAAGGGGCGGCACCTCCGCGGTGTCGGCCCGCCACGTCGGACCACCGGGGCCGGGCCCTGCGTGACGCCGAGCATCACCCGGACGTCACCGTGGCAACGGCCAACCTGGTCGGTCCGGCCCTGCGCCACGCTCGGCCCGACGAACGAGTTCTCGCCCGGGTGCAGCACCGGCGTCTGCTGCCGACCCGGATCACCCGGGCATTCCAGACCGCCGTGCTGCGCGACCTCTACCCCGAAGATCCCGGCGACGACACCGCAGCACGTACCGCCGATCTTCTCCGCGTTCCGTTGCTGCGTGCCGCGTGCGGCTGGCGGCCCTGATCCCGCCGCCGGCACTGGGCAAGGCCAACGCCGAACCGAACAAGTCGGGCGTGCCGTTCGACACGCAGCTCGCGAGTGGGCGGTGCCGGGCGACAGGGGTGGTCGCCCGGCACCGCCGGCCGTGGAGAGCCAGTGGGGACCGCTCTCCACGGTGTCGGCCGGGCCCGTGCCGTCGCAGCGGCGGGGCGGGCCGTCCGACCGGTGAGGTCTGGTCAGGGCAGCACCTTCCACGCCCGGGTGATGGTCTGACCGATGCGGTTTCCGGCGCGGTCGGTGGCGGTGACCCGGACGGTGGCGAAGCGGGCGTTCGTCGGTGCCGCCGGGATGGTCGCCGTCACCGTTCCGGTGCCCCGGACAGGCACCTTCCGCCAGTGGGCGCCGTCGTCGTAGGACACCCGCACCGTGACGTCGAACCGGCCGGGTCCGGTCGCGCCCGGCTGATAGCCGGGGCTGAGCGTCAGCGGGTACGGCTGATCGGCGCGCACCGCGTTGGACAGGTCGGTTCGGATGTCGTAGCGGACCTGCGGCAGCGTCAGCACCTGCGGCTGCTCGCCCCCGGGTCGCCTGGACCGGAACGTCCACGTGGTGGAGGTCGCGGTCGAGGTGGTCCACCAGACCCTCCCCGGGAAGCTGTCCCGGGTGACGTCCAGCGTCAGGTGGTACGTCCCGTTGCCCGGGCCGACCGTGAACTGCTGCGATGATCCGGCGGTGCTGCCGACGACCTGGTCACCGCGGCGCAGGGTCAACCGTGCCCGGTCGGAGTCGCCGTCGATCCAGCCGTACGCCCCGACGGCACCGTCGGCGTACTGCGGCACGGCTACCCGGATGCTGTCGTGCCACCGGTTGACCGGTGTCCCGTACGGATAGTTGGGCACGGCCAGCGGGACGGCCGGCCGGGTCAGCGCCGGGAACCACACCTCCCGCGTCCGCTCGCCGGGCCGGTAGGCCCGGAGAGGACCGTACATGGTGCCCTGGAGCCGGCCCCGGTTCTCACCCTCGGCGCTGGCCTGAGCGCGCCAGAGCACCCCGCCGGTGTTGACGTGGTCGGTACGTCGCTGCCCCGCGCCCACGGCCCGGTTGAAGCCGAACGCGACGCTCACCCCGGCCGGGTAGCCGGCCCTCGAGTCCAGCGCCCACATCTCCGGCGCGTGCTGGTGGAACTCACTCTCCACGGTGGCCAGCGCCAGCTCGGCTGCCGTGTAGTGCAGGTCGGCGGGGATCCGGCCCGGCTCGGCCAGCAGCAGGTCGTAGCGGTAGGGGCTGTGGGCCACGCCGGTCAGGCTGACGGTGACCTTCCCGGCCGCCAACCGCTCGCGCAGCCGTTGGCCGTCGGCGTACTCGACGGTGTAGGCCGGCACCGACGAGCCGGCGCCGCTCGCAGCGATGCTCCCCGGCTCACCGGAGGCGAAGAACACCACCACGGCACCGGCCGCGGCCGCGGCCCGCAACTGCTCCGCGACCGTCTCCGCACCGACGTACCGCAGCAGCAGCGCGGCACCGCGGGCGGCCCCCAGCCTGGCGGGCTCGCCGTCGCCGCCGTCGACCAGCGGCAACGCGCGGGTGCCGTCGAACAACGGCGCGTACTCCACCGGCAGCGGGCGAGCCAGGCGGAAGCCGCCGGCGCCGGTCACCTCGGCGGTCAGCTCGGGGGCGCTCAGATCCCATCGGCTGAAGAACTGGAACGTACCGGTGGAGACCGGTCGGGTCGGTACCGCGTAGACCCGCCGGACGTGCCGCGGGTTGAACGCCCAGCCGGACAGGTTCGACCGGCTCCCGGCGGTGCGCTGCCACGAGATGGCGGCGCGGCTGACCGCGGTCGGGTCCGCGACGTCCATGCGGATCTCGTTGCCGGCGCGCGCGTCGAGGCGCAGGGTGCGGTCCGCGTCGACGCGCAGCTCCGGATCGCCCGCCAGGGTGATGTCCGTCTCGGTGCCGCTGTCGTCCAGGCTGTGTACGAGCCCCATCACGGAGTACCGGCCGGCGGGCAGTTCCACCGTCGCCCGGCCGTCGGAGAAGAACCCGTAGTGCTGCTCGCCCGTGTCCAGGTTCCACAGCTCGGCCCGGTTGGGGAATCCGGCGGCCGGCTGGCCGTCGCGGTCGGTCGCCTCGATGGTGAGGGTGTGCACCGGCGGGGTCACGCTGACGCCGAGCGGGACACGCAGTCGCAGTCCGGCAGCGGTCGCGGTGAGCACCCCGGCGTACTGGTTCGGCCTGGTCGCCGCGGTGTCCAGCCGTACGGTCGCCGTCGCCCGTCCACCGGCGGCGATGGTCAGCCGGGCCGGCGTGACGGTCAGCGCGGCAGCCCGGCCGGTGGCGCCGGTGTCGGTGGCGGCCACCGCCAGGTCCAGGGTGAGGGGCCTGCTGCCGGTGTTGCGGTACACCACGTCGGCACGGCGGGGGCCGGACCCGGCCGGCACCTGCCCGAACACGACGTTGGCGGTGTCGACCTGGACGGTCCGGCCCAGCGCCGCCGGGACGTCCACCCGGCCGACGCCCTGCGCCCAGACCGGCGCCGTGTCGACCGGCCTGGCGCTGCCGACCAGCGCGGCCTTGAGCTGTTCGGGCCGCCAGTCGGGGTGGGCCTGCGCGAGCAGCGCGGCCGCGCCGGCCACGTGCGGCGCCGCCATGGAGGTACCGGACATCCCGGTGTAGGACCGGTCGACCACCTCACCGAGCGAGGTGCCGGCCGCCCGGGCCGCCACGATCCCGACACCCGGTGCGGTGATCTCGGGCTTGACCGCGCCGTCGTCGAGGCGCGGGCCACGGCTGGAGAAGCCCGCCAGCTCGTCCTGCTTGGACACCGCGCCCACGGTCAGCGCGGCGGTGGCGATGCCGGGCGTGCCGACGGTCTGCGGCCCGGGGCCGGAGTTGCCGGCGCTCACCACGAAGAGCGTGCCCGAGCTGGCACTCAGCGCGTCGACCGCCTCGCTGACCGGGTCCGGGCCGCCGTACGACTGCGCGCCGAGGCTGACGTTGACCACGCGAGCGCCCTGGCCCACCGCCCACTCCATACCGGCGATGACCCAGGAGAGGTCGCCGTAGCCGGAGTCGTCGAGGACCTTGCCGACGAGCAGCCGGGCGCCCGGGGCCACGCCCCGGCCACCGGCGCGTCCGGCCTTCCCGGCTCCGGCGATGGTGGCGGCGACGTGCGTACCGTGCCCGAACCGGTCGACCGCCGTACCGCCCTCGGTGGTGAAGTCGGCGGTGGCGACCACCCGGCCGGCCAGGTCGGGGTGGGTCGGGTCGTAACCGCTGTCGAGCACCGCCACGGTGACGCCCCGCCCGTCGTACCCGGCCTGCCACGCCGCCGGCGCGCCGATCTGAGGCACGCTGTCGGCCAGGTCGGCGCGGACCCGCCGGTCCAGCCACACCCTCCGGGCGCCGCCGGCGAGGGTACGCGGCCCGGCCGTCAGCGCCGCCCAGAGGGCCCGCGCCTCCGTCTTGCGCCCGGTGACCGCGACCGCGCCGATGCTGGACAGCACCCGGGTCCGAGCGGCGCCGGGCGGGGTGTCCGGCACCACCGCACGAGCGCCGGCGGTGGCGGGCGTCCCGGCCACCAGCAGCGGAAGGGTCGGACTGGCCGCGTCGTGGTAGCCCTCGGCGACCAGATCCGTGACGTTGAACAGCGCCTCGTCGAGCAGGCCGGCGGAGACGTACGGCAACGCCTCCTCCGGCACCACGTAGACGTCACCGTCGCGGTGGGACAGTCGGAAGCCGGGGCGGTCGGGTGTGCCCCGGTCGTCGACGGTCGCCTCCTGCCGGCCGTCGGCGAAGCGGGTGAGCCGGACGACGTCACCGTTGATCAGCGTGACCGTGTACACCGAGCCGGGCGGCGCGCTTGGCGCAACTGCGTCAGCGGCGAAGGCCGTTCCGGTCGACGGCGTGGCGGCGACCACGGTGACGGCAGCCACCACCGCGGCGAGCACTCTACGTAACGAGCTGAACACGAGACTCCTTTGACGTGCCGGCCGTACGGCAGGCAGCGTCACACCTGGTGAGCAGGCCCGTAAAGGATCTAGAGTCAGCGCAGCTGTGACACGGCCCAGATGCGCCAGGGAGGACGATCGTGCTTGGACCGGCGGGGCTGAGCGCGGCGGAGGAGGCGGCCTACCTCGCCCTGGTCCGCCAGGGCGGTGCGACGCTGACGCAGCTGACCGCCCGGACCGGGCTCACCCCCGCCCAGGTGCGCCGCGCGGTGCTCTCCCTGCAGCGCAAGGGCTTCGTGCACCACACCCCGGCTCCTGAGGAGCGGGTCGTTCCGGTTCCCCCTGAGCTGGCGGTGGAACAACAGGTCCGCCGCCGCCAGGAGGAGCTGGAGGGCGTACGGGCGGCCGCGCACCGCCTCGCGCAGGAGGCGCGCAGCCGGGCCAGCAACCGGCGCACCGAGGAGCTGATCGAGATCGTGTCCGGCCGGGCGGCGGTCGCGCAGGCCTTCGACCGGTTGCAACGTGCCGCCCGTCAGCAGATGCGGGTGCTGGTGGCGCCGCCGTACGCGGTGCCGAAGGACGTCAACCGCCAGCAGCTCGAACGGCAGGCCGCCGGGATCACCTACCGGGCGGTGTACGACGTGGACGCCCTGACCGACCCGGGCTTCGTCAAGAGCGTCGTCGTCCATGTCCAGGAGGGCGAGCACGCCCGGTTGGCGCACGGCCTGCCGACCAAGCTTGCCGTCGCCGACCGGGAACTGGCCCTGCTGCCGCTGGCCTGGACGCGGTCGGCACACGACGCGGCGTTGCTGGTACACCCGTGTGGTCTGCTCGACGCGTTGATCGCGCTCTTCGAGACCGTCTGGACCCAGGCCACGCCCCTGTCCGTGGCCGACTCCGCCGACCTCGCCGCCGCCGCGACCGTCTCGGCCGCCGACCGGCACCTGCTGTCCCTGCTCGTCGCCGGCCTGACCGACGAGGCGGTCGGCGCGCGGCTGGGCCTCAGCCGCCGCACGGTGGTCCGCCGGGTGCAACACCTGATGGAGCTGAGCAACTCGCGGTCGCGGATGCAGCTGGGGTGGCAGGCCCGCGAGCGCGGCTGGCTCTGACTGCCTGTCCCGTGTCAACGTGCGGCTCAGCTTCACGGCCGGGTAGCGCTGCGGGCGGGTGTCGACCGCGGCGTCGTGGGCGTACGGCTGCCGGCGCCCCTACGGTCGATGCTGGACGTGCGCGTCCCCCGTCTGGCCGGTCGGCCGGACGGGAGCGTGGGCGGTGGTGCCGCTGTCGTGGTGGTCGGCGTGGAAGAGCGCCTCGGCGAGCAGTCGCTGCACGTGGACGTCGGCGGCGGAGTAGTAGACGAAGGTGCCCTCGCGCCGGCCGCGTACCAGTCCCGCCAGACGCAGTTTCGCGAGGTGCTGGCTGACGGCGGTGGGTGCCGCGCCGACCAGTTCGGCCAGGCATGCGACGGAGGACTCGCCCTGCATCAAGGCCCAGAGAATCTTGATGCGGGTGGGATCGGCGAGTAGCCGGAACCCCTCGGCGGCGAGTTGGACCTGCTCGTCGTGCGGCATGCGGAAGTCCGGCAACGACGTGTGCATGCCGGCATCATACCGTCATCGTTCTGCATACCTGTTCAGCTGTATGCGTACCTTCGCAGGTATGCTGCGGCCGTGACGACGACATCTCATCGGGCCCGGATTCTGGCGGCTAACGCCGCACCGGCCCGCTCCCTGCGAAGTCGGATGTGGGCCCTGGTCGAGGTGCGGTGGGCGGCGACGGCTCTGGTGCTGTTCGCCCTCGGTGGCGCCGCGCACCTCGCAGGCGCACCGGCGCCGCTGTGGTGGGCGCTCTATCTCGCCTGCTACGTGGCGGGTGGTTGGGAGCCGGCGCTGTCAGGTCTGCGAGCCCTGCGTGACCGTACGCTGGACGTCGACCTCCTGATGATCGTCGCGGCAGTCGGCGCCGCCGCCATCGGGCAGGTCTTCGACGGTGCCCTGCTGATCGTCATCTTCGCCACCTCGGGAGCGTTGGAGGCGTTCGCGACCGCACGCACCGCCGACTCCGTCCGTGCCTTGCTCGACCTGACTCCCGAGCAGGCCACCCGGATCGCCGACGGACGCGAGGAGACCGTCCACCCCGCCCGGTTGCGGGTCGACGACGTGATCCTGATACGTCCGGGCGAGCGCATCGGCGCGGACGCGGTGATCGTGGAAGGAACGAGCGAGGTCGACCAGGCCAGCATCACCGGCGAACCGATGCCCGTGAATCGGCGCCCGGGCGAGGAGATCTTCGCGGGCACCGTCAACGGCACCGGGGCGCTGCTGGCGCGGGTGCACCGCCCGGCGGGGGAGACGGTGCTGGCGCGCATCGTCGCTCAGGTGGAGCAGGCGTCAGCCACCAAGGCTCGCACCCACCTGTTCATCGAGAAGGTCGAGCAGCGGTACTCGGTGGGCGTCGTCGTCGCCACCCTCGCGCTGTTCGTCGTCCCGCTGGTCCTCGGCGCGGCACTGCAACCGACCCTGCTGCGGGCGATGACCTTCATGATCGTCGCGTCTCCCTGCGCCGTGGTGCTGGCGACCATGCCGCCCCTGCTCTCGGCGATCGCCCTCGCGGGGCGACACGGCGTACTGGTCAAGTCGGCCGTCGTCCTGGAGAAGCTCGCAGACGTCGACACCGTCGTCTTCGACAAGACCGGCACCCTCACCGAAGGCGCGCCCGTCGTCACGTCCGTCCGGTCGTTCGGTACCGACGAGGACGAGGCGGTCCGCCTCGCCGCGGCGGCGGAACAGCACAGCGAGCACCCACTCGCCGCCGCCGTGGTCGCCGAGGCCCGGCGCCGGCACCTGCCGCTTCCGCCCGTGCACGACGTCACCGCCCTCCCGGGCCGGGGCGTCACCGCCACCGTCGCGGGCCGCCGGGTTCGTGTCGGCAGTCCTGCCCTGCTCGACGACCTGCCGCAGACCGGACGTGCCGAGGCTCAGGCCGCCATCCGCGCCGCCGAGAACGACGGCCACACCGCCGTGCTCGTCGCGGTCGACGGCGCACCGGTGGGCCTGCTCACCCTGACCGATCGCAAGCGTCCGGAGGCGGCGTCCAGCGTGGCGGCTCTCACCTCCCTGACCGGGCAGGAACCGCAGTTGCTCACCGGCGACAACGCCGGCGCCGCCACCCGGCTCGCCGACGAGCTCGGCATCGCTGCCCGCCACGCCGGGCTGCTACCGGCCGACAAGGCCACCCGCGTCCGCGCCCTGCAGGACGCCGGGCGCAGGGTGCTGGTCGTCGGCGACGGAATCAACGACGCGCCCGCCCTGGCCTGCGCCGACGTCGGCATCGCGATGGGGCAGGGCGGGGCGGACCTGGCCCTGCAGACCGCCGACGCGGTGCTGGTGCACGACGACCTCAGCGCCCTGCCCGCGCTGCTCAGGCTCGCCCGGCGCGCCCGCCGGATCGTCGTGGCGAACCTGGTGATCGCCGGTACGTCCATCGCCGTTCTGGTCGCCTGGGACGTCGTCGGCTACCTGCCGCTGCCGCTGGGCGTCGCCGGGCACGAGGGTTCCACCGTCCTCGTCGCCCTCAACGGCCTGCGTCTGCTGCGCGGCACCGCCTGGCGTGCCTCGGCTGCTGACCGGTGATCCGTCTCAAGTCGCACCCGGCTGAACCCGGCCGCCCGGCAGGTTCGTGGCCGCGCACGGCCGGGTGCCGCCGGTGGAGATCCTGAACACCGATCTTTTCGCCTGGAGCGGCCGGAGACCGCGGCGTTCCTCCCGCCCCGGCCCGGCCAGCCCCGCCGAGACCACAGCCCGGGGACGACACCGTGCCTACGACGACCGCTACCGCGACACCGGCGGACCCCTCCGGTCTGTGAACGGACCGGAGGGGCGATCGGCCAACGACTGACCAGCGTCGTGTCCGGCTGGTCACATACTCGCCTCGGCGGGGCGGCCAGCGTCGCCCGCGACCGGTGCCGACTGCCGCACGGGCCTGGGAAGGCCGGTCGGCCTCGCCGCGAGCAACGCGACGAGCAGGGCGATGCCCGAGCCGATCACCATCAGCATCGACGGCGACGTCGCGTCGACCACGACGCCGCCGAGCAGCGCGCCGAGCGCGATGGTCGCCTGGAACGACGACGTGAACAGCACGGACGCGGCCTCGGTCGGGCCCGTGCCCGAAGCCGCGAACCAGGACTGCGAGCAGACCGGAACGGCCCCGTAGGCGACGCCCCATACCGCGAGCAGCACAACCGCGCCGATCGTTGCGGTGCCGAGCGTGGGCAGCAGCCCGGTGGCCGAGGCGAGCGCGACAGCGCTGGCAACCAGGGTGGCCCGCAGGCGGAGTCGCACCGTCGTGCCGGCGACGAAGTTGCCCAGGACGCCGGCGATGCCGTAGACCAGCAGGAACGGGGTGACCGAGCCGACGCCGGTAACGTGCTGCAGGAACGGGGACACGTAGGTGTACGTGCCGAAGTGCGCGGTCACGATGAGGACCGTCAGGATCAGTGCGGTGCGGCCGGTGCGATTACGCACCAGATCCACCAACGCGGCGAGCCTGACCGGCTGGGCGGCGGGCAGTGGCGGTAGCACCGCGACCAGCGCCAGTAGCACGACCACGGTGAGCGCCCCGAGCACGATGAACGCGGTGCGCCAGCCACCGAGCTGGGCGATGAAGGTCCCGGCCGGAACGCCGAAGACCGATCCCAGCGGTACGGCAGAGAAGATCACCGCGGTTGCCACGCCGACACGTTCGGGCCGCACCAGCCGCGGGGCGAGGCCCGCGCCGATCGACCAGAAGCCACCGATCACGATGCCGACGAGCGCTCGGGACGCCACCAGGACGGGATAGGACGTCGCGGCGGCAGCGATGATGTTCGCCGCGGCCAGCAGCAGGATCAGGCCGCACAGCAGCATCCGCCGGTCGAGCCGGCCGACGGCGACGGTGACGGTCGGTGCCGACACCGCCGCCAGCACGCCCGGCATGGTCATGGTCAGGCCAGCGATGCCGTCGGAGACGCCGAACGTGGAACCGATCGAGGTCAACAGGCCGATCGGAAGGATCTCGGCGGTGACGATGACGAAGATGCCCATCGCCACCGAGACCACGGCCAACCAACCGAGGAGAGGCGAGCTGTGGACGGCACGATGCGCGGTGGGGGTCGGATCGGTACGAGTCGGCATCCGTCGAGCGAACTGCAATCGACGGGCGATTGCTGGCGGCTTTCAGCCGCCACCGTGGGCGGGCAGCGGCGAGCTGTGTGGGCGCGCGTTCCCTCCCGGGAGGGAGGGGGGCCGCTCCCACGG
>NZ_JBPQTP010000022.1:0-70321 GCF_051386395.1 Micromonospora sp. URMC 106 | reverse complement strand
GCCCCGCCCTGCCCCGCCGGCGGCGCAGGGCACGGCCGCGCCCGCCGCGACGGGCAGGGCCGTCCCACCGTCGGCCACGCCCGCGGTGGAGTCTCCCGTGTCGTCGTTCCCCGTCGTGGCGACGGGCGACGCGCCGCCCGCCGCGCCAGCCCCGCGACACGCGGCACCGCCGGCCGCGCCAGCGGTGTCGAACCCACCCGTGCCGCCGGCCGTACCGGCCCCGCGACACGCGGCATCGTCCGCCGCCCCCGGCCTGGCGGGGCCGCCCGCGCCGGCGGCGGCTGATCCGGCCCGGCCGGAGACGCCGGAACGGCCGCCGCCGTCCGATGCCGGGTGGGACAGGCCGACGATCCAGGTACGGCAGATCGGACCCCTGCTCGCCGAGGAGATCGCCCGCGCCGGCGGCACGCCGCAGCCGGGCGCGGACACCCGCGCGCCGGCGAGCCCCGCACCGCCGGAGACGCCGTCGTCGGCCGCCTCCCCGGCTGCGGCACCGCACGCCGCCCCGGCGCCGCACACGCCCGCGCCGGCCACGCCGGTCAGCACACCGTCCGCGCCGCCCGTCAGCGCATCACCGACGTCAACGGCCAGCGCGCCCCCCGGGCCCACCCGGCCGGTCAGCGCGCCCCCGCCCCCGGCCAGCGCGGCGCCGGTGCTCCCGCCGCCACCGTCCGTACCGGTCAGCGCCCCACCGCAGCCCGTCAGCGGGCCGCCCGGGTACCCGCCCGTCAGCGGGCCGCCGGGGTACCCCGTGAGCGCGCCGGCGCAACACGCGCAGCCGGTCAGCGGGGTGCCCACGCCGCCCTGGAGCACGACCGCGCCGCAGTGGAGCAGCACGGCTCCTTCGCAGGCGCTGAACGAGCCGACCACCACCGGCGACAAGCACCAACACGTCGGCGCCTACGACCAGGACGTCGCGGACGAGCAGGAGGGCCGCGACCAGACGCCGGCATACCCCGACATCGAGACGTTCCCCATGAAGGAGGTGCCCCGACCCGACGCGCCCGACGCGTTCCACCAGGGGCCCTTCGGCCCGCCGCCGGCGTACCCGATGATCGGGGAGCCCGAGGAGCACGGCCGCAACCGGACAGCGATGATCGTCGCCGTGGTGGTCACGGTCCTGGCGCTCGCGGCGCTCGTCGGGGTGGGCGTGCTGCTGCTCAGCCGGGAGGCCGCGCCGCCGTCGGGGCCCGCCTCGCCGGTGGCGGCGACGGCCACGGGGGCCGCCCCGAGCGCGACCCGCCCGCCGCCGAGCGGCCTGAGGCTGCGGGACGACTCGGCGACGATCACCCTGACCTGGACGGACCCGACGGGCGGCGCGGTGCCGTTCATGGTGGCCGGCGGCCGGGCCGGGCAGAAGCTGGGCGTGATGGCCACGGTGGACCCGGGCCAGACCAGCTACACGGTCAACGGGCTGAACTCGCGGGTGGACTACTGCTTCACGGTGCTCGCGGTCTACTCGACGGACTCGTTCGCCACGTCCGGCCAGGTCTGCACCGAGCGGGAGAACGGCACCCCGGCGACCTGAGACGTCCGGCGTGGAGGCGCGCACGCTGGGTGTCCACGGCGGGACACTGCGGGTTCCCCCGCCCCCGGCCGGGCCATATGATGGCACCCGGCTCAGAGAACGGTCGCCGGACGAGGCGCCACCTGCCAGGACACACGGGAGGCAGCCGGTAGTGGCCAGCATCGACGACGCCGTGGACGCCGGCACCCCGCGCCCCCGCTCCCGCCGGATGCGGGGCGGGCTGGTCACCATCGGCACGGTGGCCGCGCTGCTGGCCGCCATGGGGCTGACGGTCCTCGGTCTCGGCGCGGCGGACAACGCGGTGGCGAGCCACGACGCGAGTTCCTGGCTGTGGAGCACCGCGCGCAGCGAGATGGCCCGGGTCAACGGGGTCACCGCGCGCGTCGACACCCGGGTCGGCATCCCGGGCGCCCGCCGACACCCGATGCAGGTCACCCAGACCGACCGGCTGCTGATCCTGCGGGACCTGAACACCGGTCAGGTCAGCTCGCTCGACCTGGCCACCCTGCAGATCACCGCGACCACCCGCACCACCCCGGGCCTCGGGGTCAACGTCGCCCTGCACGAGGACGCGGCGTTCGTCGTCGACGCCGTGCAGGGCATCGTCCGGCAGCTCGACCCGCGGTCCCTGACGCCGGTCGGTGAGCCGGTGCGCTACCCGCCGGGCATCACCGGCGGTTCCTTCGACGGCGAGGGCCGGCTCTGGATCGCGGTGCCCAGCGAGGGCACCGTCTCGGCGATCACCGCCGCCGCGCTGCCCTCCGCGCCCGCCTCGGCCCCCGCCGGGGGTGGCCTCAGCCCGAAGCAGGTCGAGACGTACGACGTCGCCGACGCCAGCCACGAGCTGGTCGTCTCCACCCTGGACGACGGCGTCGCGGTGCTCGACCGCACCGCCGGCACGCTGGTCACCGTGCGGCGAGGCGAGGTCAAGCCGACCCGGCTGACGATGAGCGCTCCCGGCGCGCTGCCGGCGCGGACCAGCGGGCCGACGGTGCCCGTGACGGTGCCCGGCGAGCGGCGGGTGCACGTGGTCGGCGACGACGGCGAGGTCAGCGCGTTCACCGTGCCGGGCGCCGGCGACCGGCTCAGCCCCGCCGTGGCGTGGGCCGGCCGTTTCTACTGCGCCGACGAGGCGTCGGGCACCGTCTACGCTTTCGACGCGGGCGGCCGACTGGTCGACACCATCCGCAGCCGGGGGACGGGGCCGCTGGAGCTGGAGGTGCGGGAGAACCACCTCTTCATCAACGCCCCCGACTCGGCGACCGCCCGCGTGGTGGACGACAGGCACCAGGTCCGCGAGGTCGACAAGTACGCGAACGACGTGCTCGGCGGCGACCCGCCGCCCACTCCCCCGCCGAAGAAGCCGAAGGTCGGCAAGCCCGGCGCGCCGCGCAGCGTCACCGCCGCCGCCGGCAACGCGCAGGCCCGGGTGAGCTGGCGGCCGGCCCCGGCCAACGGCGCGGAGATCACCAGGTACGTGGTGGAGGGCGCCGGCCAGCGGGTGCAGGTGGGCGCCAACCAACGGGCCGTGGAGATCAAGGGCCTGACCAACGGCGAGACGTACCGGTTCTCGGTGCACGCGGTCAACGCCAAGGGCGACGGCCCGGCGCGGACCAGCAACCCGGTGACGCCGACCGCTGCGGTGCCCGACCCGCCGGCCAGCGTCACCGCCCAGGAGCGGCCGGACGGCACGGTGCTGGTGCGCTGGCCGGCGGCGAACGGGCAGGGCAACACCATCGCGAAGTACGTGGTCACGGCGACCTCGGCGGGCACCAACGCCCCGGCCGGCGAGTCCCGCAAGACCGAGCTGGTGGTGCCGGCCGGCGAGCTGGAGTACGGCACGCAGTACGCGTTCACCGTCGTCGCCGTCAACGACCGGGGCGCCGGCTCGGCGGCCTCCCCGGTGAGCAACACCGTCGTGCCGTACGCGGCGCCGGGCCGCCCCGCCGAGCTGCGGGCCACCACGGTGGCCGACCGGCCGGGCACCGTCGCGGTGCAGTGGTCGCCGGCGGAGGCCAACGGCCGCCCGGTGACGAAGTACCTGCTCGACGTGGGCGGGCGCAGCAGCGAGGTGACCGACACCCGGGCCACCGTCGACGGGCTGGGCAACGGCCAGAACGTCACCGTGAAGGTGAAGGCGGTCAACGAGGCCGGCCCCGGTCCGGAGGCCACCGCCACCGCCCGGACGGTGGCCGAGCCCCGCATCACCGTGACCGGCTCGTCGGCGACCGCCACCTCGGCGACGGTGACGTTCACCGTGGACGCCGGCGGCGGCAGGGCGACCTGCACGCTGAGCACCAGCGGCGAGCCGGCGAAGACCGGGAACTGCTCCGGCATCACGATGACGGGCCTGACGCCCGGCACGAAGTACACCTTCACCGTGACCGCGAGCAACGCCGCCGGAAAGGGCACGGCCACCCGCGCCCAGGCCACCGACGCCCTCTACGGGATCGCCACCTGCACCAACGGCCCGGACGGCGACCAGCGGACGTACTGCGACTCCGACGTCGACGGCCGCAACGGCAACGAGGTCTTCTCGGTCACCCGGCAGGACAACGACCGCCAGGTCGGCTGGGCGAAGCCCGGCACCCGGCTGAAGGCGTACTGCAAGAAGGCGGGCGAGAACGTCGACTCCTGGATCTACAACAACCAGAAGCAGAGCACCTGGTGGGTGCAGGTCGAGTACTCCGGGCGCAACTACATCCCGTGGGCCTGGCTCAACCTGGAGGGCGGCGACAACATCAACGTCCTGCCCACCTGCTGACCCACCCAGGCAAGGAGCACCGCCGACGTGACCCCCCAGGAACCGCTCACCCAGCCGGAGGTGCAGGGCTTCGCCGCCCTCGCCGCCCGGCTGGCCGAGAACGTCAACGCGGTCGTGCTGGGCAAGCCGCAGGTGGTCCGGCTGGCGCTGACGGCGCTCTTCGCCCAGGGGCACGTGCTGCTGGAGGACGTGCCCGGGGTCGGCAAGACCACCCTGGCCCGCGCCATCGCCGCCACCGTGAAGGGGCAGTGGCGGCGCATCCAGTTCACCCCGGACCTGCTCCCGTCGGACGTGTCCGGGGTGACCATCTTCAACCAGGCCACCCGGGGCTTCGAGTTCCATCCGGGGCCGGTGTTCGCCAACATCGTCATCGCCGACGAGATCAACCGGGCGTCGCCGAAGACGCAGTCGGCCCTGCTGGAGGTGATGGAGGAGCGCACCGTCACCGTGGACGGCGTCCGGCACCCCGTGCCGCAGCCGTTCCTGGTGGTGGCCACCCAGAACCCGGTGGAGATGGACGGCACCTACCGGCTGCCCGAGGCCCAGCTCGACCGGTTCCTGGTCAAGCTCTCCGTCGGCTACCCCGACGAGGCGGTCGAGGTGGAGGTGCTGCGCGGGGCGACGGTCCGCTCCCCCGAGGCGCTCACCGCGGTCACCGACACGGCCACCGTCGGGGAGATGGTCCGGATGGCCCGCCGGGTCCACATCGCCGAGCCGCTCTACACGTACGCGGTGCGGCTGGCCGCGGCCACCCGCAACCACCCGCAGGTGCGGGTCGGGGTCAGCCCCCGGGGCGTGATCGCGCTGACCCGGGCGGCGTGCGCGTACGCGCTGATCGACGGGCGCGGCTGGATCATGCCGGAGGACCTGAAGGCGCTGGCGGAGCCGGTCTTCGCGCACCGGCTGCTGCTCACCCCGGACGCGCAGGTGCGCGGGGTGACCGCCGCCGAGGTGCTGCGTCAGGCCGTGGCCTCGGTGCCGGTGCCGCTCCCCTCGGGCCAGCCGGCCCCGGTCCAGGGCTGACCGGCCACGGCGGTGTCCGCGCTCACCGCCCGAGGTGTCGGGCTGCTCGTCGCCGCCGTCGTGCTGCTCGGCGTCGGCTTCCGCTTCGCGTACCCCGAGCTGGCGCTGCTCGGCGCGGCGGCCGGCACCGCCGTGGGCTACGCCGTGGCGACGGCGGCCTGGCGGCCCCGGCTGGAGGTGACCCGCAGCGCGGACCCGGACCGGGTGGCGCGGGGCGAGCCAGCCGCGATGACGCTGACCGTGCGCAACGCCGGCCGGCTGCGCGCGGCGAGCCTGGTGGCCGAGGACCGGTGCGGCGACCGGGTGGTTCCGGTGCCGCTGCTGCGGCTGCGCCCGGGCCGGGACACCACGGTCCGCTACGACGTCCCGACCTTCCGCCGCGGGGTGGTGCCGGTCGGGCCGCTGCGGGTGACCCGGCGCGACCCGCTGGGCCTGGTGGCGCTGGCCCGCCCCTACGGCGACACGGTGCCGGTCTGGGTGCACCCGCGGATCCACCCGCTGAACGCGGTGCCCACCGGGGCGGGACGCAGCCTGGACGGCCGGGTGGACAAGGTGCCGCACGGGTCGATCACCTTCGACTCGCTGCGCGAGTACGTGGTCGGCGACGAGCTGCGCCGGGTGCACTGGCGCACCAGCGCCCGCGTCGGCGAGCTGATGGTGCGGGAGAACGTGGACACCAGCCTGCCCCGGATCGTGGTGCTGCTGGACAACCGGGCCGCCGCCCACCCGGAGCGGGTGGACGGGGTGGCCGAGTCGTTCGAGTCGGCGTGCGAGGCCGCCGCCTCGGTGGTGACCGCCGCGTACCGCGAGGACCTGCCGGTGGTGCTGCTGATGGTCGCCCCGGAGCCGGCCGGGCCGGACGCGGCAAGCGACGCCGTCGCGCTCGACAGCGCGCCGCTGGACCGGCTGGCCGCGGCACGGCTCGCCGCCGACGACGACATCCAGGCCGCCACCGCCCGGCTGCGGCGGGAGCGGCTCGGCGACACGCTGGTCTTCCTCACCGGTCCGGGCGGCCGGGGCGACCTGGGTGCGGTGGGCGCGCTACGCGCCGCGTACCCGTCGATGGTGGTGGGGATCTTCGGGGCGGCGGAGCCGGCGCCGTCGGGCGCGGCCGGCCTGATCGTGGTCGACGCCCCGGACGGGGCCGCGTTCGCCGCCGAGTGGGACGGGGTGCGCCGGTGGTGACGGCGGCCGGCGCCGCGGCGGGGCCGGGAGCCGGCGGGCCGGCGGGGCCGGGAGCCGACGGGGCGGCGGGGACCGGCAGCACAGTCGGGGCGACTCCGGGTGGCGGGCCCGGCACCGGCGGAACCGGTGTCGGCGACGGAACCGGCGCCGGGGCGAGGCGGACCCTGGGACGGGCGCTGCGCGCGGCCCCGGTGCCGCTGGCGCTGATCGCGATGATCGGTCTGGCCGGCGCGGTGCTCGGCCGGGTCTACGCCGGCCCGCTGCTGACCCGGCTGGTGCTCGGGGCCGCGGTGGGTTCGGTGCTGGTCAGTGTGGCGAGCCGCCGGCTGCCCTCGTGGCTGGTCGCGCCGGTCTCGGTGACCGCGATGGCCGGCTGGACGGCCTGGTCGCTGCGGCTCACCGCGACCCGGGCCGAGCTGCCCGGCGGTCTCGCCGACGTCACCGCCGACGCCGCCGCGAACGGCATCCCCCGGCTGCTGACGGCGATGATCCCGGTCGAGCCGACCCCGGACACGGTGCTGGTGCCGCTGGTCGCCGCCTGGCTGGCTGGGCTCGCCGGCGCGGAGGTGGCGCTGCGGGCGGGCCGGGTGCTGCTCGGCTACCTGCCGGCGGTGCTGCTCTACGCCGCCGCGCTCTACGTCGTCGGCCCGAACGCCGACCCCGCGATCGGGCCCACGCTGGCCTTCGTGGCCGTGGCGTCCCTCGGCCTGGCGGTCCCGGCGGCCGGCCCGGTCACGGCCGGCGGTGACCCGACCGCCGGGCTGACGCCGGCGGTCCGCGCCGCCGTCCGGGCCCGGCTCGCCGCCGCCTCCGCCGCCGGGCTGGCCGTGGTCGTCGCGCTGGCCGCCCTGCTCGGCCCGGCCCTCGCCGGCCAGGTCGACGGCCGGCCGGTGGATCCCCGCCGCTACGTCGAGCCGCCGCAGGTGGAGGCGCTCGACGAGAGCCCGCTCATCCGCATCTCCGGCTGGGCGCTCAACCCCGGGCAGAAGCTGCTCGACGTACGCACCGACCGACCGGGCGCGCCCACCCCGGCGCCGACCCCCGACCCGGAGGCCGGGCCGCAGGCCGCCGGCCGCCCGGCACCGATCCGGCTGGCCGTGCTCAGCGACTACGACGGGGTGACCTGGCGGATCGGCGCCACGTACCGCAACGCGGGGCGGATCCTGCCGGCGACCGTGCCCGCCCCGGACAGCACCGTGCAGACCGTACGCCAGGAGATCACCGTCGCCGACCTGACGGGGCGACTGCTGCCCGCCGTCGCCACCCCGCGCGAGGTGACCGGGGCACGGGTGGCGTACGACCCGGCGACCGGGACGCTGATCCGGCCCGAGGGACTCACGCCCGGCCTGCGTTACACCGTGACCTCGGCCGTGCAGACGCCGGACGTCAACCTGCTGAGCACGGCGGACGTGCCGGCCGGCGACGAGGTGGCCCGGGTGCTGCGCGTCGCCGACGGGGTACCCGACCCGCTGCGCCGGCTCGCCGCCCAGCTCGCCGAGTCCAACGGCGCCCCGTACGCCCGGGCCGCCGCCGTGGAGCAGTTCCTCGCCGAGCACTACCGCCTGGTCGCCGACGCCCCGAGCGGGCACGCGTACCCGAACCTGAACTTCTTCCTCTTCGGACCGCGCAACGCCGGCGGCCAGCGCGGCACCTCCGAGCAGTTCGCCGCGGCGTTCGCCGTGCTGGGCCGGCTGGCCGGGCTGCCGACCCGGGTGGTGGTCGGCTTCCGCTCCACCGGCGACGGCCCCGTCCGGGCCGGCGACGCGTACGCCTGGCCGGAGGTCCTCTTCGACGGGCTCGGCTGGGTGCCGTTCGACCCGCTGCCCCGGCCCGACGAGGAGCCGCGCCCGGTCGAGGAGGACTTCCGCCCGACGCCCGAGGAGCCGCCCCCGTCCGAGGTCCCGCAACCCACCGTCGAGCCCACGCAGCCGCCGGAGCCCGCGGCCGCGCCGGGCGGACCGGCCGACGGCGGCGGGCCGTCGACGGCGCTGCTCGTCGGCGGCGGCACGGGCGGCACCCTGCTGCTGGTGGTGGCCGCCCTGCTCGTCCTGCTGCTGATGCGCCGCGCGCAGACCCGGGCGCGGCTGGGGCGGGGCGACCCCGGCCAGCGCATCGCCGGCGCCTGGCGGGAGGTCACCGACGCGCTGCGGCTGGCCGGCCGGCCGGTCGGCGACGACCTGGCGGCCACTGAGGTCGCCGCCCAGGCCCACCGCGCCCTCGCCGAGGCGACGGCGGCCCACCCTCCCGCCGGCCGGGACGCTCGGATCGACGAGCTGGCCGCCCTGCTCAACCAGGTCGCCTTCGCGCCCGGCACCGCGACGGTGGAACAAGCCGACCGGGCTGCCGCCGCCGCGAGCGCCTACGTGACCGAGTTGCGGGCGTCCCGTCCCCGCTGGCGCCGCCTGCTCTGGTCCGTACGCCCCGGCCCACTGCGCTGGCATCGCTGAGCGACGGGCGGCAGCCGAACGGGTCATGTCCGCAGGTGACCCACCGGTGAGCCGGTGGCGTGGTCCACGAGCCGCCGCGCCGCCGCGCGCTTCTGGTCCGGTGAGGTGGCGCAGGTGCTTGCTGCCGCCGACCCGACGCATTACCGGCCGACGCTGCCACCGAACACCCACTGGAGTAGCTGGCCCATGTCCGGCCAATTGTGATCCGCCGGGGACGCAGAAGAACCGGCTCTGTCTCAGATTCGGTGATAACGAAGGCTGCTGGTTAGCTGAGTAGGATGCGGTGTCGTAGCGGGTGGGAGCCGCCGCGTCCGCACATTCAGATGTTCGGCCCGCTTTCCCGCCCTTCCTCCCCGTGTTGCGCGCCAGCTAAATGTCATCGGGTGCGCCAGCTGTATGTCGGGCCGGTAGGAACGCCATCCCGATGCCGGCTGCCGCCGCCGCGAATCCGGCCACAGCCACCGACAGACGGTCCGCGCCGAACGCGGCGCCCGCACCGGCCAGAGCGGCTCCGGCGGCCGCCGCGGTGATCTTCAGGCCGGCTCCGAGCGTGAAGACCTGCGTGTGTACGACGGCCGGCGTGTGCCGGTCCCGGCTGGCGAACAAGGCGGCCGCCTGCGGCCCCAGGAAGAAACCGGACACTGCGAACACCAGCAGGCCGGCGCCGACACCCGGCACCAGCGGCAGCACCGCGAGCGGCGCGGCGCTGGCCGCGATGCACGTCATCACGACACGTTCCGGCCCGAGCCACTGGACCGGACGCCGCGCGTACGCCAGCGAGCCCAGCAGCCCACCGACCGCCATCGCCGACAGCAACGCGCCGGTGGCGTAGCTGGCGTGGTACCGCGCTGCTAGCAGCGCCGCCACCATCGGCGTCGCGCCGGCGCTCACCGCGGCGAGACTCGTCGCGACGGTGACGGCACGCAGTGATCGTGTTCGCCAGATCGTGGCGAGCGCGTCTCCGCCGATGGCTCGAATGTTCAGGGCGCCGGTGGCGGGTGGCCGATCCGGCAGGGAGAGGCTTGCCATGCACAGGCCGGCGACCAATGCGCAAGCGGCGATCACCACCGTCGCCGGACGGGGCCCGAGAGCGGCCGACAGCAGCGCCGCCACGGCTGGCCCGCACACCCCGGCCGTGTTGTAGGTCATCACGTCCAGCGCGTACGCCCGGTCTCGGTCGTCGGCGGGGACGAGGTCGCGCAGGAGGCTGGAGAGACCGCCGGTGGCCAGCGGCGCGAAACATCCACCAGCGACGGCGACGGCGAGAACGGCAGGCGCCGGTAGCCGCCCGGCCGACACCGCGCACGCCGCGATCGCGGTGCCGTACGCCGTCAGGAACGCCGCGTACGTCGGCGTGCGCCGGCGCACCCGGTCGGCGAGGGCGCCGACCACCGGGGCGGCCAACACATGCGGGACCATGAACGCCGCGACGAGCAGTCCACCGAAGACGGTGCTGCCGGTGACCGCCAGCGCCAGGAGGAGCAACGCCACGCGGGCACCCTCGTCGGCCAGGCGCGCGAGGACCGCCACAGCGAGATACCGCCACACGATCCGCCACACCGCAGCGACTCTAGCGTCGCGTCAGCTGGGCGGGCACCATGACGGATGTCACCAGGCGACGCGACGCGCAGCGGCCAGACGCCGAACCGGGACCTCATCGCCGAACGCGCGCGGGCTCACCGCAGCCCAGTTCACCGCTGATGATCCGACCATCGCCAGCCCTCTCTGACATCTGTGTGAGGGCACCGCCTCGACAGGTTCGCGGCGTGCGCCAACCAACACCCGTACGCTCTGCGCTCACCTCTGACGGGGACTGACTCCCACCACGGTCAGGGCGAGTAGTCGGTCCGCCTCGGTAGCGGGGTCCGGATGGTGTTCCGTGGCCAGGGCGATACCGGTGATCAGCATGATCAGGTCGGTAATGGTCACGCCGGGCGTCAGCGCGCCATCGTCCGTTGCGCGGCGTACCAGTGGTTCACCCGCCTCGGTGAGCCGCGCCGAAGCGCAGTGCTCGTGCGCCTCGGCGGGGTCCGCCGCGCTGTCGCGGGTCAGTGCGATGGCCAGTCCTCGGATGGTCGCGGCGGACGCAGTGACGGCACTGAGCCATTCCAGCAGCGCGGCCCGGGTATCGGCTCTGCCCCCCAGGTCGCGGGCGTGCGCGCACAGGGTCTCGATCCGTTCACGGAAGACCGCCTCCAGCAGTGCGTGGCGGCTGGGAAAGTGCCGGCGCACCGTGGCTGACCCGACTCCCGCAAGGCGGGCGATCTGTTCCAGGGATGCGTCGGCGCCGTGCGCGGCGATCTCCTGCTCGGCCACGGCGAGCAGGCGCGCGTAGTTGCGCCGGGCGTCTGCACGCTGGACTGGCATTGGTCACCTCGAGGTTTGCTAAGTGGCGGGGCCCTCCGTATAGTAGCCAAGCACAAACGGTGGGCCCCGCCGTTTAATGGCCGCGCAATCCAGGAGGAGCCCTCATGCCCACCGATCCCGCACCCGTCCTGGTCGTCGGCGCCACCGGACAGCAGGGTGGCGCCACCACCCGTGCCCTGCTCGCGGCGGGCGTTCCCGTCCGGGCGCTGGTCCGCAACCCCGCCACCGACCGGGCGAGGGCCGTCGAAGCGCTCGGTGCCGAACTGGTCATCGGCGACCTCGACGATCGCGACTCGCTGGTCAGGGCCGCGCAAGGAGCCCGAGCCGTCTTCTCGGTGCAGATGCCCGCGATGAACGGGGCCTCCATCGACTTCGAGGGTGAGCTGATCCAGGCCGTCAACCTGATCGAGGGCGCGCTGGCCGCGAAGGTGCCGCAGTTCGTGCACACGTCCGTCTCCGGCGCCGGACAGCACACCGAGACCGCCGGCTGGGCCGAAGGGCGCTGGGCGCCCCTGGAGCCCTACTACGCCACCAAGACCAGCATCCAGAACCGGGTACGCGAGGCGGGCTTCACGCACTGGACGCTCATCAAGCCGGGCTGGTTCATGGAGAACTTCCTGCCCTCCTCGGCGTACCTCTTCCCCCGGGGCGTCGAGGGCGGCCTGGTGACTGTGCTGAAGCCGCAGACCCGACTCTCCCTCGTCGCGGTCGATGACATCGGCCGTGCGGCCGCCGCGGCCATCGCCGAACCCGATCGGTTCAACGGGGTCGAGCTGGAGCTGGCCAGCGACTACCTGACCATGACGGAAATCTCCAAGATCCTGTCCCGTGCACTGGGCACCGAGCTGACCGCGCCGGAGATGACCGAGGAGGAAGCGATCGCCGCGGGAATGCCGGTGTGGGCAGGCGTCTCACACGCACACGTGAACGTGGCCGGGCAACCCGCCCGCCCGGAATTCGCCCGAGCCCTCGGCATCCCCCTCACGACCTTCGAGGAATGGACGCACGAACACCTCCGGGCCACAGCCTGACCCGGTCCGGGGCACTCGCTCTGTCCACCGGTCCAGCCGTCATCCTCAGCGCTCCCGGGCGCTGCCACGGACCCGCGATCATCGCCGGTACGGCACCGCCGTACCGGCGATGATCGCCCGCGGCTGCGTGGGCAGAAAGTGTCATAAATCTACTTCGAACCGCCCTCTGAGATGGGGCTGATCAGGTCCAGGTGAAGGTGCGATGACGGCACCAAGTGGCCGCTCCGCTCTTCTGCGCTGGGCCAGCCGGGCGATCTCGCTCGGCCCGCCGCCGGCACCTCACAGTTCGACGGGCAGCGCGCCCTCCCAGAGCGCCTCCGCCTCGTGGACGAAGTGGCCGCACCACGGGCCGTCGTCGGCCCGGAGCGCGAACTTCGGTTCGCCGGGCGCCTGGTACGTGTAGTACTCACCGAACACGGCGCTGTGCGGCGACCGGGTCTCCTCGGTCGGGTCGACCGCGACGAGGCCCAGCGCCAGTGGATGCCGGGTCAGCCGGACGGCGATGTCCCCGCCGGTCGTCTGCCGCAGCTCGCGCAGCAGGCCGAGCGCGTGCCGGCCCCGCTCCCGCGTCCGGTCGGCCGACCGGTGTGCGTAGTAGCGCTCGGCGGCGACGTCGATCGCGGGTGAGTCCGGATCGACGAGGAGGAACCGGATGACGCAGCCGGATGTGAGCCACTGCTCGAACCGCTTGTACTCGCTGGTGAGCAGTGTGTTGCGGGTGACGCCGGTGATGAGCAGGTGCCGCGCGCGCGACATCACCGCCAGCAGTTCCGGGCCGAAGTCGTCGGCGAACGCCGGCCGCGCGGCTCGTCGCACCGCCTGCTCCACGGTGGGAGGCCACGGCTGGGCGTCCTCCCACATCCGGTTGGCCTCGGCGACGAAGTGCGGGAACCAGTACGCGTCCCGGGTGTCCAGCCGCAGGATCGGCGCGGCGTCCGCCGAGGGCCGGTACTCGTAGTGCTGCACGACGATGAAGCCCCGCTCGGACTCGACGTCGACGGCGTTGACGCCGATGTGCGGTACCGCCGTGGTGACGCGCACCTCGAGCTGCCCGCCTGCCCCCCGCAGGCCGGCGAGTTCGTCGAGGGACGCGCGGATGCGACTGCGCAGCCGTTCCACGCGGGCGGAGTCGGCGGTGGAGCTGGCGGCCGCCCGCACCGCGCCGTCGTCGTCCGGGTCGACCAGCAGCACCCGCACGTGCGCGCCGGCGGCGAGGGACCGACGCAGGTGTACGCGGGTGGTGGCGATGGTTCGCCCCAGCGACCTGCCGATGAGCAGCAGTGACCTGGCCTCCTGGCGCCGGGCCGCCAGGTCCTCGGGAAAACCGGTCCGCAGCACGTCGGTGTGGGTGGTCGTCCGGCTCTCGGCGATCTCGGCGATCTGCCGCCTGGACCGGATCTGTGCCACCGCCAGGAAGGTCAGCAGTCCGAGCGTCGCCGAGGAGAGGGCGGCCGCGTTCGCCAGTCCGGCCGAACCGAGCACGGTGAAGACGAGCGCGCCGACGGCCAGCACGTAGAGGTCGACGTCGCGGTGGGACACCGCGCGTCGGATCAGTTCACCGAGCGTCCGCAGTGGACGAGACATGGCACGAGGGTACGTGCCGCGAGCGCTGCCCGGGCCGACGGCTGCCCCGGCGTGCGTGACGGGCCGCCCATGGCCCGCGCCCGCGCCGCCGGACTTCTCGCGGCGCGGCACCGAGGAGCGGGGCGAGCGTGCTGAGTACGGCCACTCAGGCGGCCCGCGCCGTGCCGGACCATGATCGGGGAATGATCAGCGAAGAGGAGGGCGGGCGGCACGACGGCGCCGTCGCACAATCTGCCGCACCCCGTGAACGAGGCCACTGGGCGCAACCCTGGATCCTGCTGATCCTGGCGCTGCCCGGCGCCGTGTGGTCCTGGTACGCGGCAGTCGTCGCCTCCGCGCCGTTCTTCGGCGAGGAGCCCTCTGCGGCCGATCGCGCCACCACCGCCGCCGCTTTCCTGTCCGGGGCGTCCCTGTGGCTGGCAACGGCCCTGCTGGCCGCGCTCATGTTCCGTCGCGCCGTCGTGCCGGTGCTGTGCGGCCTCGCCGCCGTCGGCTTCGCCGCGCTGGCCCTGTCGGGGACGCAGCCGCGCGCCTCGCTGAGTGAGGCGGACATCGCGGGGTCGCTGTCGGCCTGGACTCCGCCGACGAGTTGGGGCCTAATCCTCTGGGGCCTCTTCGCGCTGGTGGCGTGGGCGTACGGACGCCTGCGCGGCGTCCGGTCGGGTGACCGGCGCGCGGACCACTGACGGGTCGGCCCGGCGGTCCCCGGCCGAAATTCGTATGCGATACGCCTCCAACGGCCCGATGGAACCCGCCCTGGAAGCAGCAATCAACCGCTGGCCCGTGGCAGTCAACGACGGCATGGGTCGCTGGCGACGGAACTCGGCGACTGTGGGCCCCTGACAAGGACGGCCGCCCGGCGGCGGTTACGGTGCTCGGGTGCACAGGGTGTTGGTGAGCGGCTGTCTGGGAGGCGCCCCGATCCGCTTCAACGCGACCGGGGTGGATGTCTGCTCGCCGATCTGGGACCGCTGGGCCACTGAGGGCCGCCTGGTGTCGTTCTGTCCCGAAGTGTCGGTGGGGCTGCCGGTACCCAGGCCACCGGCCGAGATCGTCGGCGGCGTCGCCGCGGAGGTGCTCGACGGTGACGGCAGGGTGCGGGAGGTGACCGGGCGGGACGTCACGGACCTGTTCCGGCTGGCGGCGCGACGGGCCGTGGACCGGGCTCGGGCGGCCGGGGTGGTCCTCGCCGTCCTCGTGGACCGCAGTCCCACATGCGGCACCAGCCGGGTGCACGACGGGTCGTTCACGGGCCGCACGGTCCCCGGGCGCGGCCTGGCCGCCGAACTGCTGGTCCGCGCCGGAATCCCCGTGTTCCACCAAGGCCAGTTGGCGCAGGCCGCCGCCCTGCTGGACGGGTTCGACCGGGACGGCTGAGGCCCCGGTGCCGGCCACCACGGGCGGTCACGCCGAGACAGCTGGCTAGCCAGGAGCGGGCGGCGGGATCCGCCCGTCCGGCTCCCTGGGGAGGCCGCCGCTGGCGCACCAGCATCGGTGCGGCGCGGGCGGGCCACTGCCCGACGGGAAACGGGAGGCCAGTGGGCGCGGCGAGGCGCACATCGGACCGGCGGTGGGCCGGCGTGCCCCGGTGGGTCCGGGTCGTCGTGATCGCCGCCGTCTGCCTCCTCGCGTACGGCGGGATCGTCCACCTGGGCGACCTGCTCGGCGTCCGGCCAGGTGGTCCAGGCCCGTCCACCCCCACCTTGCTGATGCTGTACTTCACCTCGCTGACGGTGTTCGATCCACTCGCGGCGCTGCTGCTGGCGCTGCGCCGGGTCGAAGGGCTGCTGCTGGGGTGTGCCGTGCTCGGCAGCGACGCGGCGGCGAACGGGTACGCCAACTACGTGCTGGACACCGCGCCGGGGATCACGCCGGGCCGGATCGGGCAGGCGGTGATCACCGCGCTCGCGGTCGCACTGATCGCGGCGGCGCCCAAGGTCGCGCCCTGGCTGCACGGGCCTCATCGCGCTGGCGAGGGCGCCTCCATGGACACCATCGAGCCTGATCGGTAGGGCGGCTGTGGTGCGCGGTCGGCAGCGCGTCAGCGTCGAGCGGTTCTTCGCATCGGTCGCGATCGAGTTCGTCCGTAGGCCGTGATCGCGGGAAGCTCCCGAGCGGCGAGCACACGCGGTCGGCCGGATCACTTCACCCGGCTGACCGGTGACGCCTCTCGACCTTTCGTACCCGCGTGTTGTGGTCGGACAGGTCCTGTCCACCGTGGCCGGTCGGACGCAGTTCAGGCACGACGGCAGCGGTGTCGTCCAGGAGAACGGAGTGCGCCTCGCCAGGGGCGAACGCATGGCGCTCACCCCATTGGCGCAGGGCGAGCACAGCGGTGAACAGATCATGACCAACCTCCGTCAGCACGTACTCCTGGCGCTTGCCGGACGGGGCGATCTCGCGGGCCAGGATGCCGTGGGCAACGAGCCGGCGGAGCCTGTCGCTGAGGATGTTCCGGGCGACGCCGAGGCTGCGTTGGAAGTCCGTGAACGCGCGGACGCCGTCCATTGCGTCACGCACGATGAGCAGGCTCCAGCGGTCTCCGACCAGGTCGACCGCGCGGGCCACGGGGCACTCCGGGTCCGTCCAGTGCGTGGAGGCGAGTTCCGGGCCGGCCGACTGGGACGTCACACGAACCTCCGATGAGTTGCGATCCGAAACCATTATGCCCTAGCCTCCGATCAGTTGCATATTGCTACTGATCGGAGACGCGATGGAACCCGCCGGGCTCAGCTCGGGCCGTCGACTGCTGCTCGCGACGCTGTCTGCGGTCGCGGTCGCGAACATCTACTACGCACAGCCCCTGCTGGCGCGCATCGGCGCCGACCTGGCCATCCCCGAGCAGCACGTGGGCTGGATCGTCGGGATCGGGCAGATCGGCTACCTGCTGGGCCTCGTCGCGCTGGTCCCACTGGGCGACCTGGCGAATCGTCGCCTGCTGATGGCGGCCCACGTCGCGTTCACGGCGGTCGGCACGGGCCTGATCGCACTGTCCGCCACAACGGTGGGCGTGTTGGCGGGAGCGGCATTGGCGGGGCTGTTCTCCGTCGTGGTCCAGATCGCCGTCGCCTACGCGGCGGCCGTGTCGAGCCCCGCCGAACGCGGACGCGACATCGGCGCCGTCACCTCCGGCGTCGTGATCGGCATCCTCGCCGCCCGTACCGTCGCCGGAACCCTCGCCGACGCAGCGGGCTGGCGCACGGTCTACGCCGTATCCGCACTCGCGTCACTCGCACTCGCCGGCGCCGTCCTGGCCCTTCTTCCCCGCGAGGCGCGGCAGAACCGGGATCGCGGGTACCTGCGCACGGTCAACTCCGCGCTTCGCCTGCCCCTCTCCGACCGCACGTTCCGCGGCCGCGCGCTGCTCTGCTTCTTCCTGTTCGCCTCGTTCGGGACGCTCTGGAGCGGGATCGCCCTGCCGCTGAGCGACGAGCCATGGAACCTCTCGGCGACCCAGATCGGCCTCTTCGGCATCGCGGGGCTCACCGGGGCCCTCGGCGCCGCGCGAGCCGGCCGCTGGGCGGACCGGGGACTGGCGACTCCGGTCACCGGATGGTCGCTTCTACTCCTCATCCTCTCCTGGATGTTCACCGCACAGGCCCCCCACTCCCTGCCGCTGCTGGTCATCGGAGTGGTGGCGCTCGACTTCGCCGTGCAGGCCGTACACGTGACCAGCCAACAACTCGTCACGGCCGGCAGACCCGAGGCGGCCAGCCGCACCATCGGCGCGTACATGGTGTTCTACTCACTCGGCTCCGCCCTCGGCGCGGTGAGCACCACCTGGGCCTACTCGGCGGCAGGCTGGGCCCTCACCAGCCTGCTGGGCGCCGCCTACGGTGTCGCCGCGCTCATCGTCTGGGCGATCTCGCGCCACGACGCCCGGTTCGCGCCCTCGGCCCGCCGACCGGTGGGCGCGGGAGCGCTCGGCCGCGACGTCGTTCTCGGGTGAGTCCGGATCGGCAGGGAGGAACGCGACCGATCGTTCGCCGGCTCACCGCTCCGCGAGGTGTTGGTGGGCCTCCCGCCAGATGACTGACGGCTCGCACCGCTCCGTCGTCCACGTGGTCGATGTCAGTCGGCCGCGTCGCCGGTACCGCTTCATGATCACCACGTGGTCGGGCCAGGCCACGAACTGCCGCAACGCGTCCTGGTCCCGCCAGACCGACACCGAGCCGCACCGGCGCCTGAGCGGTGTGGTCCACAACCACATCCCGACCGCACCCGTCAGGTCCGGCCAGGCGTCGCGCAGGCGCATGCCGGCCCGGTAGATCCCCGGCAGGTCCCGCGCGCGGTCGGCGCGGAACGCGGTCACGGCGACGAGCACCGCTCCGGTGGCGTCGACGTCCGGCCCCGGCGTCCAACGGGTCCGCAGCACGCGGCCCTCTTCGATCTCGGACATCCCCGTCGCCCCTCCTAATTTTCAGCACGATCGTTCGTGCTTGAAAAGCATGGTAGCTCCTGCTGGGCCAGACAGACCGAACGCCCGTACGCTGAATCCGCGCAGCGACAGAAGGAGAGGGCTCCGGCATGGCGGGTCGGCCGCGCGACGAGCGCACCCGCGCGACGATCCTTCGTCGCGCCGCGGACATCGCCTCGAAGGACGGCCTGGAGGGCCTCACGATCGGACGGCTCGCCGCCGACCTCCGCGTGAGCAAGAGCGGACTGTTCGGCTACTTCGGCTCCAAGGAGGAGCTTCAGCTCGCCACCCTGCGCACGGCGTCCGCGGTGTATCTGGACGAGGTGGTCCAGCCCGCCCTGGCCGTCGCGCCGGGCCTGCGTCGACTGTGGCGGCTGTGCGATGCCTGGCTGAACTACTCGGAGCGGCGGGTGTTCCCGGGGGGATGCTTCTTCTTCACCGTCGCCGCCGAGTTCGACGCCCGCCCGGGCCCCGTCCGGGAGGCGGTGGCCGCCGCCAGCCTCGACTGGACACGGCTGGTGACCCGCACGATCGAGGACGCACGCCAACTGGGCGACCTCGTGGAGACGACGGACGCCGATCAACTCGCCTACGAGTTGATCGCGCTGCTGGAGATGGCCAACGGCACCTCGCTGTTGCACGACGACCCCGCCGCCTACCGCCGCGCCCGGACCGCCATCCTCGCGCGACTGCGGGCCGCCGCCACCGCGCCACTGTCATTCGACGTGGAGCGCTGAGCGAGGCCGACGCCGGTCGGCTCAAACGCGCACGCGACATCGGCGCCCCGGCGTCGTGATCGGTGTCCACGCCGCCCGTCCCGCTTGTCGGGGCACTACGCCCGCAGGCGGCGCACGAGTTTACGCAGGCCGGCCTGCCAGCCGTCGGGGTCCTCCGCCCGGCGGCGGGCGTACGCGGCGACCTCCGGGTGCGGCAGGATGAGGAACCGCTCCTCGGCGAGGCCGGCGACCACCGCGTCGGCGACCTCGTCCGGGGCGAGCACCGCGCCGGAGGCGGCGATCACCCGGGCGCCGAGGTGGCCGGCGGCCAGCCCCTCGGCCAGCATCGGCGTGTCCACCCCCTGCGGGCACAGGGCACTGACCCGCAGGCCCTGGTCACGATAGGTGACGGAAAGCCACTCGGCGAAGCCCACGGCGGCGTGCTTGGTGGTCGTGTAGGGCGCGTCCCCGACCGCGGTCAGCACGCCCGCCGCCGAACAGGTGTGCAGCAGGTAGCCGCCGCCCCGAACCAGCATCGCCGGGAGCACCGCCCGGGCGGCGTAGACGTGCGAGAGCACGTTCACCCGCCACGCACGGTCCCAGCCGGCGTCGTCGACCTCCACTCCCCCGCTGGTGGCCACGCCCGCGTTCGCGCAGAACAGGTCGATCCGCCCGTACCGCCGCTCGGTGTCGGCGACCAGCGCGCGGACCTGCTCCTCGTCGGTCACGTCCACGGCGGCGGGACGGGCAACCGGGCCGACACCGGCGGCCACCGCGCGGGCGGCGTCGGCGTCGAGGTCGGCCACGACCACGGCCGCCGCGCCCTCGGCGGCGAACCGCCGCGCCAGGGCCGAGCCGATGCCGCCGGCCCCGCCGGTGATCACCACCACCCGGTCGGTGAGGTTCACCGCGCCCCACCCCCGCCCAACCTCGTGATCAGGTCGCCCAGCACCGCCGTGCCGCCGGCGGCCAGCTCGGGGGTGGGCAGCAGGGCCAGCACGGGCACGTCGACCCCCGCGTCGGCGTAGCGGCGGACCTGCTCGCGGCAGTGCTCCGGCGAGCCGTGCAGCACCAGTGCGTCGACCACCTCGTCGGGCACCGCCGCGCCCGCGCCGCGCCGGTCCCCGGAAGCCCAGGCCCGCCACATCGGCCCGAGCACCTCCTCCCGGCCCAGCCAGCGGTGGAACTCGGCGTACGCGGGGACGGTGAGGTAGCTGGTGATCAGCCGGCGGCCCAGGGCGCGGGCGTGCGCGGCGTCGGAGGTGGGGCAGACGAAGATCCGGGTGACCACCTCGAAGCCCGAACGCCGCTCGCCCACCTCGGCGAGCGCCCGCGGCACGTCGTCCGCGCCGAGCCAGTTGAGGATGACGCCGTCGGCCTCCGCGCCGGCCAGCCGCAGCATCCCCGGACGCAGCGCGGCGAGCAGCAACGGTGGCGGCACGGCCGGCTTGCGGTCCAGCGTGAACCGGCGCACGGCGAAGGTGTCGAACGCGCCGTCGACGGTCTCGCCGGACAGCGCCGCGCGCAGGAACCGCAGGACGTCGCGGGTACGCCGGAACGGTTCGTCGAACGGCACCGCGTTCCAGTCGCGGACGACGACCGGCGAGGACGCGCCGATGCCGAGCGCGAACCGGCTGGGCGCGGCCTCGGCGAGCGCGGCCGCGCTCATCGCCAGCAGACCCGGCCCACGGGTGAAGACCGGCGTGATCGCGGTGCCCAGGCGCAGCCGGGGCTGCCAGGCGGCGGCGAGCGCCAACGGGGTGAACGCGTCCACCCCGTTGACCTCGGCGGACCAGACGTCGGTGAAACCCGCCCGGTCGAGGGCCGCGTAGACCGCGGCGTGGTCGGCGAGCGGGATGCCGTCCAGCGGCACCGTCATGCCCCATCGCGTCGTCATCGATCGATGGTGCCCGCTCGCCGCGCCGCCGAGCAAGATCCGGCCCGAACCGGCCACCCGTCGGGACACCGCCAATACATCGAACAGCACGGATGCGCACGGGGTGGAGGGCGTTAGTCTCCATGCGTGACCTTCTCGCTCGTCGCCCGATCCGACGACGGCCGCCTGCACGGCGTCGTCGTGGCCAGCAGGTTCCTGGCCGCCGGCGCGCTGGTCCCGGCCGCCGAGGCCGAGGTCGGCGCGCTCGCCACCCAGGCGCACGTCAACCTCGCGTACCGGCCGCAGGGGCTGACCCTGCTGCGCACCAGGGTGGCCGCGGCCGACGTGGTCGCCGGCCTGGTCGCCGCCGACCCGGACCGGGACCACCGCCAGATCGGCGTGGTCGCCGCCACCGGCGCGGGCGCGACCTGGACCGGCCCGGCCTGCCACCCATGGGCCGGCGGCCAGGCCGGGGACGGCTGGGCGGCGCAGGGCAACATCCTGGCCGGCCCGCAGGTGATCGACGCGGTGCGCGACGCCTGGCTGGGCGGGGCGGCGCTGCCGTTCCCCGACCGGTTGCTCGCCGCACTGCGCGCCGGGGACCAGGCCGGCGGCGACCGGCGCGGCCGGCAGAGCGCCGGGCTGCTGGTGGTCGAGCGCGGCGGTGGGTACGGCGGCACCAGCGACGTCCTGGTCGACCTGCGGGTCGACGACCACCCCGATCCGGTGGCCGAGCTGGGTCGGCTGCTCGCGGTACACACCCTGCTGTTCGGCCGGCCCGACCCGGCCACCCTGCTCGACCTGACGGGCGCGGTCGCCGCCGAGGTCGGCGCGCTGCTGACCGCGCTGGGCCTGCCGGTCGACCCGGACCGGCCGGAGGAGGCGCTCTTCGCCTGGGCGGGCATGGAGAACCTGGAGGAGCGGCTGGTGCCCGGCCGGATCGACCCGGTGGTGCTGGACCACCTGCGCAAGGCCGCTCCCCGGGTGCCCGCGCCACGCGCGGCGGCGGACCCGCTCGCCGCGACCTGACCCGCTCCTCCCCGGCCGCCGAACGGCCCCGCTGGTCCGGCGGGCCGCGCCCGACGACGGGTCGCGCGGTGGGCGGTCCGGCCGCCCGCGCGGCACCCGGGTCGGGCCCCAGCCGGGTCAGCCGCCGAACGAGAGCCAGCGGAAGCCGGCGGCGTCGACGACGGCCCGCTCCCCGGCGGTGAGGCGCGCCCGGCCGGTCGCCTTGCGGATCAGCGTGAGCCGGTCCCAGCCCAGCTCCGCCGGAACGGGCCGGCCACCGGTGAGCAGGTCCGCGACGACCTCCGCCGCGGTGCGCGTCAGCCACGGCTCCCGGTCGAGCGCCGCCGCCAGATCCAGGCCGTGCACCCCTACCTCCACCACGCGGGTACGCAGGAACTCGGTCAGCGCCATCGCGTCGCCGTGCCGGGTGCGCACCACCCGGCCGGGCGGCTGGACGTCCACGGCGTCGAGGGTGTCCCGCCAGGCGCGGTCGAAGTCGGCCACCAGGGCCGGGCCGTCGAGTTCCCGAGCCTCCCGCCGGCCGCTGTCGACGCGGGCGGCGTCCACGGGCGGGGTGAACTTGGCGGCGCCGTAGTACCCGGCGGCGTCGACCTCGGCACGCGGCGGCGCGGGCGCGGCGAGCATGTCCACCAGACGCCCGGCGCCGGTGCGCACGTGGGCCAGCAGTTCCCGCACCGTCCAGGGGCGGCAGTCGGTGGGGCGGTCGAGATCGCCCTCGTCGACGCCGCGCAGCACCTCCCCGAGCCGCCCGCACTCGTCCCGGAACGCCGCCCGTACCCGCTCCACCGGTCCTCCCCCGTCCGCACCCGCCACCGCAGACCCTCTCACACCGCCGATCACGCCCCACGGGCCGTTTCGGCGGCCGTCCGGCGGGTACGCGCGGCCGGGCCGAGGAGAGGAGCGCCACCGATGGCCGGGATCATGCTGCGCAGCACCGCGTTCAACGACCACGACAAGTTGCCGAGCCGCTTCGCCCGCGAGGGCGGCAACGTCTCGCCGCCGTTGGAGTGGTCGCAGGTGCCGGAGTCCGCGACCGAGCTGGTCCTCTTCGTCGAGGACCCGGACGCCGGGAAGACCCCGTTCCTGCACTGGCTGGTGACGGGCATCGCGCCGACTTCGGCCGGGACGCCCGAGGGCGGGGTGCCCCTGGGCGGCCGGGAGTGGCCCAACGACTTCGGCACGCCCGGGTGGGGCGGGCCGCACCCGCCGCAGGGCGACGACCCACACCGGTACTTCTTCCGGCTCTACGCGCTGGACCGGCCCCTGGAACTCCCCGACACGCCGCGCGCCGCCGACGTGCACCGCGCGCTCGTGCAGCGAGACCTCGCCAGCGGAACGATGGTGGGCACCTACTCCCGCTGACGCGGGGGCAGCCCCGGACGCGAGGCGGCGGAGCCGCGGTCAGCCCTTGACGCGCGGCACCAGCCGGTGCACGGCGGCCAGCACCAGCGCCATCACCACGCCCATCGTCCCGGCGATGCCGGCGGCGCTGCCGGCGTAGCCGACGAACAGCGGCCGGCGGGCCAGCTCGTCGGGCGGGGTGCCGCGCAGGTCGACCAACCAGGCCAGCGCGAGCCCGCAGGCCACCGCCGCCAGCACGCCGCCCACGCCGAGCACCGCGGCGGCGACCCGGTGCGCGTCGGCCGACTCCACCTGCGCCTGCTCCCGCTGGGTGACCAGCAGCAGCAGCCCGGCCAGCGCCGCCCACACCCCGACCACCAGGAACGCCGCCACCGCGTCGCTGGGCCGGTGCCAACCGGCGGAGAGGGTGGCGACCCCGGCGACCGCGGCGTAGCCGGCCCCGAGGAAGGCGCCGAGCGCCCGTACCTTGCGCGGCAGCACGAGCACCAGCGCCACCGCGACCGACGCGGCCACCGTGGCGTGCCCACTCGGCAGGCTGTTGCCGGCGTAGATCCGCTCCGGGTCGACGCCGAAGTCCGGCCGGGTCAGGCCGTACTTGAGCAGCTGGGTGGTGCCGTTGGCGCCGGCGATCAGCAGGGTGGCCGTGACAGCGAGCGCGATGCGCCCCCGGATCAGCGCGATGAAGCCGATCACCGCGGTCGCCGCCAGCAGCGACACGACCGACATGGCGTTGAGGATCCGGTCCACCGGGCCGTCGATGCGGTCCTGGCCGATCCGGTTGCCGGTCAGCGCGACGGTGTCGAGCCACTGGCCCACCTCGGCGTGCACGGCGACCCGCCACACGGCGAGAAACGCCGCCGCCTGGACGATGGCCAGGACGACCAACCAGACCGCGGTCCAACCCCTCGGCGTCGCTCGCACCCGCACACCGTAGCGGCCGGCCCGTCCCGGTCGCCCGGTGGCCCGCCCACCGGCGGCGACTAGGTTTGACGACGGACGTGAGGAGGTGCGGTGACCAGGACACCGGAGCGCGAAACCGCCCCGGCGGATCGACCGGAGACGCTCGCCGACCTGCTGGGCGGGCGCCGGGGCGCGGTCGACGCCACCCTGCCACCGGTGGCGTTCACGGCCGGTTGGCTGCTCGGCGGCCACTCGCTGTGGGGCGGGGTCGGCGCGGCGGTGGTCACCGGCGCGGCGCTGGCCGGCTGGCGGTTGCGCCGGGGCGACCGGCCGCGCTCGGTGCTGGTCGGGCTGCTGGCGGTCTGCGTGGCCGCGCTGGTCGCGTTGCGCACCGGCCGCGCCGAGGACTTCTTCCTCGTCCAACTGCTCTCCAACGCGGCGAGCGCGCTGGCGTGGGTGGTCAGCATCGTCGTGCGCTGGCCGCTGCTCGGGGTGGTGGTGGGCGTCGCGCTCGGGCAGCGCGGCCGGTGGCGGCGTGATCGGGCGCTGCTGCGCGCGTACGGCCGGGGCAGCTGGGTGTGGGCGGCGACCTACGTGCTGCGGGTGGCGGTGTTCCTGCCGCTGTGGCTCGGCGACGAGGTGGTCGCGCTGACGGTCGCCCGGGTGGCGCTGACCTGGCCGCTGGTGGCGACCGCGCTGGCGGTGAGCTGGGTGGTGGTGCGCCGGTCGTTGCCGGCCGGCCATCCGGGGCTGCGGCACCCGCTCGCCCCGGCCCGGCCCGCCATGGCGGCGGACACATAAAGGGAGAGGCCGCCACGGGGGGAGCGGCCTCTCCGGTGACGTACGTTACTCCGTCGCGGTCCCGCGCGTGATCCCGCGAGACCTGTTTTTGCGGGCTTTTTCGCGCCCGTTGCGTATCCGGGTGGTGGGGTGGGCCGGTCCGCTCCGCTGCGTCGGCCGAAGGGCCGGCCCACCCCGGCCTGACCGTGGGAGTCAGGCCGTCCGCCGACCGGGCTCATGTTCCCCCTCGCCCGGTCGGCCTCCGGGTGGGCGAGCGGCGCCGCCCACCCGGAGGAGCTGGTTCAGCCGTTGGGGAACAGCTTGCCGTAGTCGGCGTACGCCATGGCGACGTCGGCCTGGGCCCAGAACCGGTGGTAGTTGAACTCCGGCTCGGGGCCGCCGTTGAGGTACGCCTGGACCTTCGGCCAGGCCGGGTCGTTCTTGTAGAAGGAACGGATGTCGACGAAGCTCTTGCCGGCGGCGATGGCGTCACCGTTGGGCATCGTCCCCGTCCAGCCCGGCGGCACGTAGAGGCCCTGGCCGGTGCCGGCGTCGTAGACGTCGTCGAAGCGGCGGTAGTCGCCGCGCTTCTCGGTGGTGGAGACGCCCTGGGCGTCGCTGGCGGCGTGCAGGGCGTCCAGCAGCCCCTTGGCGGTGTCCTTCGCCGCCACGTTGCCCGACTTGGCCGCGTACGCGATCAGGGTCCGGGCGTAGGCGGCGGCGACGCCGACGTCCTGGCCCTTCACGGTGACCTCGACGTGCAGGTTGGTGTTGGGCTGCGGGTTGGTCGGGTTCCAGGTGGTCGGCTGGCCGGTCCACTTCATGTCCGACGGGATCGACCAGTTGGTGCCCAGCGTGGTGTTGGCGATCGCCCACGGCACCCACTTGTCCAGCAGCGCCTTGGCCTTGGCGTTGCCGGTCTGCAGGTAGAGCTCGGCGATGCGCTGCATCGACCAGGCCTGCATGCCGAACCACTGGTTCGACGGCGGGTCGTTGTAGACCGGGTCGACGTCGTAGTACATGCCGTAGAAGGTCGA
Organism: Micromonospora sp. URMC 106; assembly: GCF_051386395.1. Classification (NCBI taxonomy): domain Bacteria; kingdom Bacillati; phylum Actinomycetota; class Actinomycetes; order Micromonosporales; family Micromonosporaceae; genus Micromonospora; species Micromonospora sp. URMC 106. The sequence continues at coordinate 44,275 of NZ_JBPQTP010000022.1, read as the reverse complement.
CGTGCCGGCCGGGGGCTGGCCGTAGTTGCCGCCCCAGCTGTTGGTGGCGCCGCCGGCGATGCCGCCCTCGGCGGACTGGAGCCAGGTGTAGAACTCCAGCTGCCGCTCGAAGCTCTTGGTCCAGTCGGCGACGGCGGTCGGCGACTTCGGCTTCAGCTCGTTGACGTTGGTCAGCGCCCACGCCGCGAACGGGTTCTGGTAGCCGAAGTGGTTGTGGCTGGAGCCGATGCGCCACGACCAGTTCTGGTTCGGCTCGTACGCGCCGCCCCAGGCGTAGTACCAGGACATCAGGTAGTGCGCCGAGTCCTTGCCGGTGCCCGCCGGGCAGGCGCTGGCGCCGACGCAGTTGCCGATCTTCTTGAAGTACTTGTCGAACATGGCGTAGCGCAGGTAGTCGCCCATCTTGGCGGCCTTGGCCACGGTGGCCGCCACGTCGGCCGCCTTGCCCTGCTCCTTGGCCCAGGTCAGGGCCCAGTAGGCGGCCTGCACGGCGCGGGCGTCGGCGTCCGGGGCGTTGGTGTACTTCCACTGCTTCGCCGGGGCGTTGGCCTCCTTGATGAACAGGTCGAGGTAGCCGTACCGGCCGCCGTGGGCGAAGGTGTCGCAGGACGGCTGCGGCACGGTCTCCCACACCGACTCCTGGGTGCCCCGCTGGAAGGTGTTGATGTACGTCGGGCGGCTGGTGCCGTCGCCGCAGCGGCCGAAGCCGTAGGTGTTGTCCACGTCGAGCAGCCAGTGCATGCCGTAGATGTCGCCGGTGCCGTAGGTGGACTGCAGCTCGCTGCGCAGCGGGTCCTGCCCGACCGGCACGGAGGGCTCCAGTTGGGACGGGTACTGGCTGGGCAGGTCGTGCTCGGCCGCGTACTGCGGGGTGCCGGCGGCGCCCGCGCTCGGCTGGTCGGCGTGCGACGGGATGATGTACTTCTCCATGACCGTCCAGGCGTTGTTGAACGGCGCCCAGTTCTGGGTCACCCGCCCGTAGTTGGCCTCCAGCCAGAGCCAGAAGCTGAACGCCTCCGAGGTGGTCTCGTGGCCGTGGTCGGGCGCCTCGACGATCAGCGTCTCGATGGAGTGGTACGGCACGCCCTCGGGGCTGAAGTAGCCCGAGTTCTTGATCTTGCCGTACTGGTCGAGGAACCGCTTGACGTAGGTGTTGTCCCCGCCGCCGTTGTCGTTGTCGACCTCGGTGGCGGTGATCGCCAGCGGCGCGTAGCCGGTCGCCGAGGCGGTGACGGTGGCGGTGCCGCCGAGCGTGTCGGCGTCCTCCACCGCCGCGACGGTCACGTTCACCCCGGTGTTCCAGTTGCTCGGGGTCAGCGTCACCGAGGCCGGCGCGACGGTGATGTCGGCGTCCCCGGTGCGGGCGAGGGAGACCGGGACGTTGGCGGTCGGCGCGGCGCTGAGCTTGAGGTTGACCGCCGAGCTGCCGCCCTCGCTCACGCTCACCGCCGACGGGGTGGCGACCAGCACCGGCCCGGACGCCGCCGTGACGGTGAAGGACTTCTCCGCGGTGGCGCTCAGGTTGGCGTTGTCGTACGCCTTGGCCTGCACGGTGTACGCGCCGGCCGGCAGGTCCTCGAGGGTGTAGCCGTACGGGGCGGTGGTGTCGGTGTTGACCAGCAGGCCGTTGCGGTAGAACTCGACCTTGCTGATCGTCCCGTCCGGGTCGCTGGCCGTGGCGGTCAGCGGCACGTCGGCGGGGGCCTCGAACGGGCCGGCCGGCACGCTGAGCCCGACCGTCGGCGGCTGCTGCTGGGTGCCGCCGCAGGTCACCCCGTTGACGGAGAACGAGGTGGGCTTCGGGTTGCTGCCGCCGTGCGATCCGTTGAAGCCGATGCTGGTCGAGGCGCCGGTGCCGAGGCTGCCGTTCCACGACTCGTTGGTGGCGGTGACCTCGTTGCCGGTCTGGCTCCACTTGGCCGACCAGCCCTGGGTCACCCGCTGGTCGCCGGGGAAGGCGAACTTCAGCGTCCAGCCGTTGATCGGGTCGCCGAGGTTCTTGATGGTGACGTTGGCGGTGAAGCCGTTGTTCCAGTCGCTGGTCGCGTAGACCACGTCGCAGGCCGGGGCGGCCTGGGCGGCACCGGCCGGCAGGGTCACCCCGCCGACGGCGAGCGCGGTGGCGGCGACCATCGCCAGGCGGCGACGTCTTGCCAGATGTCTCATGAGCGCGGTGTCTCCTCGGACCTGGCCGGGGACGAAGGCCCCGGCGGGGCGCCTGCCCACGAAGGGGGATTCCAGGCGCCCGGGGATGGTGGTCGACCCCGGCCCGGGCCGGGGTTACGGCGGGCGGCGCCCCTGCGGGGGCTGCGCCGGCCGCGTCGGGTGCCGTACCGGAGACACCGGCTGCCCTCGGCCACCCACGGTTCGCGCGATCTGGCTCCGCGTCGCGGTGGCGTCAGTGTGCCATGCATGGAAGCGCTCCCACAATGGCGCGGACACACGGAGCAGTCACTTGTTTCGATCTCGTTTTGGGTCTTTCACAAAGCCGTGACGGGCGTTACAGTCGCAGCATCGTCGATGGGAGCGCTTCCATCGACAGGGTTCCAACTGGAAGATCACCCGGGGTTCGTCCGACGGAGCCCGGGGAGTCAGCCCGAGGGCTGACGGCGGGCCAGCCCGGACGCCGCCGTCAGCCGTCATCCCGCCAACGTGGAGGGAGGTGGATCCTCAAGCCACTCGCGTGGCCCGGCTCCCGCGCGACACGCACGACAGGACGCCAATTCCGCCCGTGCGTGTGCAGCAACGGTGGGGACGGGGGTTGCCCTCCCCCGTCCCCACACTAAACCCCCTTGCACGATGGGAAAAGAGGCCGACGGGACTGGCCGTGTCGCCCTTCCGACCGGCCTCGTCCGCTGTCCGGCCGCACCGCCCACCCGGCGACGTCCCGCCACCGGCGACCCGCCGGCGCGCCGATCCCGCGGCACCCCGCACGGCCGGCCGTCCCGCGCCGGCGCGCCACCGCGCGCCCCGCCCCGCACCGCCGCCCACGGGCGCACGCCGCACCCCCCTCCCACCATCTCCGAGCGCCGTCGCACCGGCCGGCACCGACCGGATCGGCCGGCGGCGACCGGTTGGCGGCTCCTGGCTATGCTGGGAGCGCTCCCGGCCCGGCGGTGGCCACGCAACCCACGAGGAGAACCCCATGTCGATGCTCACCCGGCGGCGGCTGCTCCGCCACGCCGCGATCTCCGCCACCGCCAGCGCCGCCACCGGCACCGGGCTGGGCGCCGCCGCGACCACCGCCGCCACCGCCGCCGCGGTCGCCGGCTGCGCCGACCAGGACGAGAGTCCCGCGCCGCGCACGGCGGACACGCCCGCCGGCGACCTGCGTTTCCCGCCGGACTTCGGCTGGGGCGCGGCCACCTCGGCGTACCAGATCGAGGGCGCGGCCAAGGAGGACGGCCGGGGCGAGTCGATCTGGGACACCTTCAGCCGTACGCCGGGACGCACGCGCAACGGCGACACAGGCGACGTCGCGGCCGACCACTACCACCGGTACGCCGAGGACCTCGACCTGATGCGCGACCTCGGCCTGCGCAGCTACCGGTTCTCCATCTCCTGGCCCCGCGTGCAGGCCGACGGCGCCGGCGCCCCCAACCAGCGCGGGCTCGACTTCTACCGCCGGCTGGTCGACGGGCTCCACGAGCGGGGCATCGCCCCGATGGCGACGCTGTTCCACTGGGACCTGCCACAGGCCCTGCAGGACGCCGGGGGCTGGGAGTCGCGCGACGTCGCCCACCGCTTCGCCGACTACGCTGAGATCGTCTTCCGCGCCCTCGGCGACCGGGTGCCGGTCTGGCTGACCGTCAACGAGCCGAAGACGGTGGTACAGAACGGCTACCTCTGGGGACACCACGCGCCGGGCCGGCAGGACCCGGCCGCCGCGTACCTGGTCGCCCACCACCTCCAGCTCGCCCACGGGCTCGCCGTCGCGGCGCTGCGCGCCACCGGCCCCGGCCGGATCGGCCCGGCCCTCAACCTGCACCCCTGCTACCCGGCCGACGCGTCGCCCGAGGCGGCCCGCGCCGCCCGGCTCTACGACGGCTACGAGAACCGCCTCTACCTCGACTCGATCCTCACCGGCCGCTACCCGCAGGACGTGCTCGACGACCTCGGGCCCGACAGCCGGATGGTGCGCGGCATCCGCGACGGTGACCTGGCCACCATCTCCGCGCCGGTGGACCTGCTGGCCGTGCAGTACTACACGCCGTACTACGTCACCCCCGACGGCGACACCACCCGGCGCTGGCCCACCTCGGAGGCCGACTGGCAGCAGATCTACCCCGAGGGCATGTACGACATCCTGACCCGGGTGACCCGCGACTACGGCCCGATCCCGCTCACCGTCACCGAGAACGGGCTGCCCACCCCGGACGTGCTCGGCGCCGACGGCACGGTCGACGACGCCGGGCGGATCGGCTTCCTACGTGACCACCTCGCCGCCGCCCACCGGGCCGTGGCCGCCGGCGTGCCCCTGGAGAGCTTCCACGTCTGGTCCCTGCTGGACAACTTCGAGTGGGCCGAGGGGTACGACCAGCGCTGGGGTCTCGTCTACGTGGACTACCCGACCCAGCGGCGCGTGCTCAAGCGCAGCGCGCACTGGTACCGCCAGGTCATCGCCGCCAACGGCCTCTGACCGCGACGGCGCCGCACCAGCCGGCGGCCGGACGGGCCGCCGCGCCGGTGGGCGGCCTCGCGGCGGGCCCGCCCGGCTGCGCGCTGACGGCGACGTCCGCGTCGGTCAGCTCGCCGACGCCGTCCGCCAGTCAGCCCCGATGACGCCGAGCAGCCGCAGCGCCTCGGCCGACCGGCCGCCCGACGCGGTGTGCAGCACGAGCCGCTGCCCGCCCCCGGCCAGCTCCAGCACCTCGCGGTCCAGCGCCAGCTCGCCCACGGCCCGGTGGGTCAGCACGATGCGGTCCGGGGCGTCGCGCACGCAGACCCCGTGGTCCCGCCAACGGCGGTCGAACTCGGGGCTGTCGGCGCGGAGCCGGGCCAGCAGCCGCCCCAGGGCCGGATCGTCCGGGTAGCGGCTGGCCGCCGCGCGCAGGTCCGCCACGCACCGCGCGGCCACGGCCACCGCGCCGGCCTGGTCGAGGACCGGGCCCGGCAGGCCCCGGAACATCCGCCAGGCCAGGTTGCGCTCGTCCGGCGCCCAGTCGTCCGGGTCGCCGAGCACGGCCACCGCCAGCGAATTCCAGGCGAGCAGCTCGTACCGGGCGTCGATGACGTAGGCGGGGGTGTCGGTGAGCCGGTCGAGCAGGTGCCGCAACCCGTGCGGCACGACGTCGTCCGGGCGGGCCGGCGGGTCGGGCACCTCGCCGGCGAGGCGGAACAGGTGCGCCCGCTCGGTCGGATAGAGCAGCAGGGCGCGTCCCAACGCGGCGAGCACCTGCCGGGACGGCCGCGGCGCGCGGGCCTGCTCCAGTCGGTTGTAGTAGTCCACCGAGATCGCGGCGAGCTGGGCGACCTCCTCCCGACGCAGCCCCGGGGTGCGGCGACGTGTGCCGGGGGGCAGGCCGACCTCCTCCGGACGCACCCGGGCGCGTCGGCTGCGGAGGAAGTCGGCGAGCAGGGCGCGATCCATCCCACCATGATGCCGCCCCCACGAGCGCCATCCAGGGACCGCCGGTCCCTGGATGGCCGGTGCCTTCCCGGCCCCGACCGCGTGCCGGAGGGTTGCGGCATGAGCGCAGAGGTCGCCCTCGTCACGGGGGCCAACAAGGGAATCGGGTACGAGATCGCCCGCGGGCTGGCCGCGGCGGGGTTCCGGGTGCTGATCGGCGCCCGGTCGGCGACGCGGGGCCGGGAGGCGGCCGAGAAGCTCGCCGCCGAGGGGTACGACGTGTCGACGGTGCGGTTGGACGTCACCGACCCGGAGTCGGTGAGCGCCGCCGCGCACACCGTCGAGCGGGCCCACGGCCGGCTCGACGTGCTGGTCAACAACGCCGCGGTGCTGCTCGACTTCGGGGTCGCCCCCAGCGCCGCCCCGATCGAGGCGGTGCGCGCCACCTTCGAGACGAACGTGGTCGGGGTGGTGGCGGTGACCAACGCGCTGCTGCCGCTGCTGCGCCGCGCACCGGCCGGACGGATCGTCAACCTGTCCAGCGGGCTGGGCTCACTGACCCTCGCCACCGATCCGACGTCGTCCAACTCCCGGATGCCGATGGTGGCCTACAACGCCTCGAAGAGCGCGGTCAACGCGGTGACCGTCTGCTACGCCAACGAGCTGCGGGAGACACCCATCAAGGTCAACGCGGCCGACCCCGGCTACTGCGCCACCGACATGAACGGCGGCGAGGGCGACCGCACCCCCCGCCAGGGGGCGTCGGTCGCCATCCGGCTGGCGACCCTGCCGGCCGACGGGCCGAGCGGGGGTTACTTCGACGAAAACGGGCCGCTGCCCTGGTGAGCGGTCGGCGACGCGCCGGCCGTCCCGTGGGGCGGGCCGGTGCGTCGCCGGCGGCGTGGCGCCCGTCCGCGCAGGCCGGCTCACCGCCCGCTGGCCACCCACCACCCACGACGGCGCCGTGGCGGCCACCGGTCGGTCACCTCGTTGCGCCCGGACAACTTCCACCCGGCACCCGTGAGTACGATCCCCGGGATCGGCGTACGTGAGGGTGGGTGACGGGGTGCTGCCATGCCAGGTCCTCGACACGTCGCTGCTTCCGCCACGCGACCGGTTCGCCTGCTGGTACGAGGTGATCGAGCAGGAGGCGGCTCCCAGCGTCATCAGCAGCCCCCACCTGGACGACTTCCTCGCCGAGGCCAAGAGCGTGGACCTCGGGACCGTGAAGCTCGCCGCCCTGCGCTATCCCACCCTGCACACCAGGCGAACCTCGAGGCTGGTACGCACGAGCCAACCGGACACCTACCAGTTCGTGCTGACGACGACCGGGGACAGCGCCATCAACCAGGACCGCAACCAGTCGGCCGTCGCACCGGCATCGTTCACGTTCCTCGACAACTGCCGCCCGTTCGTCGCTCGCCACCTCTCGACCGGGCCGGAACTCGCCGGGTCCGTCTCCGTCGTGATCCCGCACCAGGCGCTGCCGCTGCCGGCGAACAAGGTCCGCCGGTTGCTCGCCACGTCGATCCCGTCCGACACCGGCATGGCCGCGCTGCTCGCCCAGTTCGTGCGTCGCCTCGTGACGTACCCGGAGCAGTACGACGCCTCCGACGCCGTCGTCCTGGGCGCGATGACGATGGATCTGGTGGCCGGCACGCTGGCCCACCGGCTGGACGCTCCCGAGATCCTGCCGAACGAGGTCCACCAACGCACCCTGCGCGTACGGATCCGGGACTTCGTCGAGAGGCACCTCGACGATCCGGAGTTGACCCCGCGCGCGATCGCGGCCGCCCACCACATCTCCCTGCGGTCGCTGCACCGGCTGTTCGAGGACGAAGACGTCACGGTCGCGGAACTAATCCGGCGGCAGCGGCTGGAACGCTGCCGGCGGGACCTCGCCGCCCCGCTGGTGGCGGGGCAACCGATCCACGTCATCGCCGCGCGGTGGGGCTTTACCGACAAGGCCCACTTCAGCCGACTCTTCCGGGCGACCTACGGCATTTCGCCCCGGGACTACCGCGAGCGGAACCGCTGACGCGGGCACCCGCGCCGGCCGTGCGGCGGCGCTCACCAGCGGGCGTCGGCGCGACACCGGCGGGAGCCGCCACCGCACCGTCGACGGCGCGCCGGCGCACGGCCCGGCGTCAGCGGGGCAGGGCCTGCTGCAACTCCGCCCGCAGCGCCGGGGTCAGCATCTCCCCCGCCTGCTTGGCCAGCCGCGCCATCTCGTAGCCGACCACGCCGATGTCGGCGTCCGCGCCGGCCAGCGTGGCCAGGATGGACCCGTCGCGCACCTGCATGACCAGGAAGTATCCGCGTCCCATCTCGACGACGGTCTGCTTGACCACGTCCCCGTCGAACATCTGCGCCGCGCCCGCGGTGATGCTCATCAGCCCCGACGTCACCGCGGAGAGCTTGTCGGCGTGGTCCCGGGGCAGATTGTCGGAGATCGCCACCAGCAGGCCGTCGGAGGAGACGACGATGGCGTGCGCCACCCCCGGCACCCGCTGCGCAAAGGCGCTGACCAGCCAGCTCAGGTCGCGGGCCTCCTGGCTCAACGTCGTCATCGATCTCCCCCTTCGGTGCGCACGCCGCCGGGCGGCAAGAATATCTCGGTGGTGTCCTCGGCTTCGGCCCGCCGGACGCCGCTGTAGAGCCGCGACAGCATGCCGCCGACCGCCTCCGGGTCCGGGTCGTGGCGTACCGCGGGCTGCTCCGGCCGCGCCGACCGGGTGACGGCGGAGAGCTGGGCCATCGGCACCCGTACGGGCAGTCCGCGGGCGTTGGTCCCGCCGGTCACCGGGACGGCGGGCGGGGTGGGCGAGGTCTCCCGCGCGGGGGCTGGCGCCGGCCCCTGACGGGACCACCAGCCTCCCCCGGCCGGCACGGTCGATCCGCCCGCCGGCGCCAGCACGTCCTCCGCCCGCACCGGGACCGGCCGCGCCTGGCGGGGCGCGACGGCCTCCGGGCGCCGCCCGGCCACCGGCATCTCGTCCGGGGCCGGCGCGCCGGCCCAGGCCACGGCGGCGACCGCGGAGGTCAGCATCCGCGCCGGGGACGCGTCCGCCTCGGTCGGCGCCGATGGGGCCAGCAGGTCGCCGGGGAGCCGGATCCGGGCGACGAGGCCGGCGGTCGCACCGGCGCGCAACCGCACCTCGACCCCGAGCCGGGCGGCCAGGTGGCTGACCACGAACAGGCCCATCCGCTCGACGGTCGCCACGTCGGCGGCCGGCGGCGTGGCGAGGACGGCGTTCGCCTCGGCCAGGGCGGACGGGCTCATGCCGAGGCCCTCGTCGGTGATCTCGACGACCGCTCCCGCGCCGTCGGCGCACGCGGTGACCACCACCACCGTGTCGGGGCGGGAGAACGAGGTGGCGTTCTCCAGCAGCTCGGCGAGGACGTGGACCAGTTCACCGACGGCGTGCCCGACGATGTGCAGGTCGGCCACCGCCTCGTGGCGCACCCGCTGGTACTGCTCGATCTCGGCGCTGGCGGCGAGCAGCACCGCGCCGAACCCCACCGGCCGGTTCCACCGGCGGGTCGACTCGGTCCCGGCCAGCACCAGCAGGCTGTCGTCGTTGCGCCGCATCCGGGCGGCCAGGTGGTCGAGCTTGAACAGGTTCTCCAGCTGGTCCGGGTCGCTCTCCTCGCGTTCCAGGTCGTCCAGCAGCTCCAGCTGGCGTTCGACGAGCACCTGACTGCGCCGCGCGAGGTTGACGAACATCGCGTTGACGTTGCGTCGCGTGGTGGCCTGCTCCACGGCGACGCCGACCGCGCTGCGGTGCACCGCGACGAACGCCTCGGCCAACTCGCCGATCTCGTCGAGCGAGCGGACCACCGCCGGCGGGACCTCGATGGTGGGGACGCCGCCGGTCACGGTGCGGAGCCGGTCCAGGGCGTCCGGCAGCTCGACCTGGGCGATCCGCAGGGCCTGGCCGCGCAGCAGCCGCATGGAGCGGGCGATGGACCGGCCGACCAGGACGGAGATGAGCAGGGCCACCAGCAGCACCGCGACGATCACACCGATGACCAGCAGCGTGGTCCGCAGCTGCGCGGCGCTCACCTCGTCGGCCTGGCGTACGGCGTCGTCGAGCACCGACGCCTCGACCTGGCGCAGCAGCTCCTGGCGCTGCTCGCTGGCCGCCCACCACTGTGGAGCGGGCAGCACGGCCGGCGGGGCGGCGCCGGTCGGCAGGCTCTGCTCCTCCAACCGGGCGGCGGCCAGGAACGCGGGGTCGGCGGCGATCTCGTCGTAGCGGCGGATCTGCGCGGTGGTGGCGGCGACCCGGAACGCGCCCAGCGCGGTGAGTTGCTGGGCTCGCAGGTCGGTGAGGACCACCTGGTCCTCCACGCCGTACCGGCCGGACCGGGCGGCCTCGTAGAGCTGGGCGCGGACCCGGGAGGAGAGCTCCTTGACCCGGGCGAGCTGGACGTAGCGCAGCACCGCGTCGCTGAGGGCGGGCTGGTCCTCGCCGGGCGACGGCTCGGCGAGGAGGCTGAGCAGCGCGTCGACGGCCCGGTGGTAGTTGCTGAGGATGGTGTCGCTGCCCAGCACCGCCGGGGGGATCGCAGCCCGGATGTAGACGACCTGCTGGTACGCCTCCAGCACCTCCGAGTACGCGACCCGCCAGGACGCGTCGGCGTCGGCCAGCGGCTCCGCCGCCCGGCGCAGCTCGCGCAGGGCCTGGTCGGTCGCGCTCTGCAACGGTTTCAGCGCGATGATGGCCGCGTCCCGGTCGGCGCCCGCGCCGCTGCGCCGCAGCTCGCTCAGCTCACCGGCGGCCCGGTCCCGCTCCTGCTGGAGCTGGTGCACCAGCGCCGTGATCTCCCGGCCGATGCCCACCTGCCGGGCGAAGTCGCCGAGCGCGGTGGTCTGCCCGACCAGGGCCCGGGTCTGCACCCCGGCCAGCACCAGGAACGCCACCGAGGGGATGACCAGCACGGTGGCGAGCTTCGTGCGCATCCGCCAGTCCCGCAACCGGAACGGCGAGCGGCGGCGGTGCGGGACGACCCGGACGTCGAACCGGCGCCGGCGGTGGTGGGGCACCGCGCCCCGCGCCGGGTCCGGACCTGCGCCCACACGTGCCTCCTACGTCCCCTCGCGTCCGCCGCGAGCCGGGGAGCGGAGTCCATCCAATCAGGCCCGCGAGCTGTGTCAACGGGCCGGGCTGAGGTGCGACTCAGGAGGGTGAGGCGGTCTCGTCCGTCCGGCCGATGTCGGCGAGCCGGGTGGCGTCCCCGATGCGCCCCAGCGCGATCAGCGCCGCGCCGCTCGCCCCGACCTCCGGGTCGCGCCCGTGCCACACGGCCCGGGGCGCGAGCGCCGCGGCGAACGCCGCGCGCCACCAGGGCGAGGCGGTCATGGCTCCCCCGCCGAGCACCACCTCGACCGGCTTGTCGACGGTGGACTCCAGCACGGCGAGGTCGTCCGCGACGAGGTCGCACAGGCCGCGCATCAGCCCGGCCAGGATCTCCACGGCCGTGGTGCCGAAGCTCAGCCCCCGCAGCTCGCCCGAGCCGGCCGGGAGCAGGCCCGGGGGCCGGTCCCCGCCGAACCGCACGTTCACCGGCAGGCCGCCGTCGAGCGGCAGCCGGGACAGCGCGGCGTCCAGCTCGGCGCCCGCGGGCAGCCGCAGCTCCCGGTCGGCCCACGCGAAGAGGTTGCCGCCGGAGGAGTACGCGGCGCCGGTCACCACGTGGTCGTGGTCGACCCGGTAGCGCCAGAGCGTCTCGGGCAGCGCGGGCAGTTCCTCGCCCGCCGGAACGCGCTGCACCAGCCGGACCGCCGCCGACGTGCCCACGGTCACCGCGGCCCGGTCCGGCTCGACGCAGCCGGAGCCGACGTTCGACGCCGCGCCGTCGCCCACCGGGCAGGCCCAGGGCGCGTCGGTCAGCTGCGGCCAGCGCCGCGCGTACGCGGGGCGCAGCCGGCCCCGCCACCGCGTCGGGGCCAGCTCCGGCAGCTCGTCGGGGCGGCTGCCGGCCAGCGCGCAGGCCTCGGCGTCCCAGGTGAGCGTCCGCAGGTCCAGCAGGCCCGTGCCGGACGCCTGGGAGATCGACATGGGGGCGGAGTCGAGCAGCTCGCCCAGCACGTACTCGGCCAGGCCGGCGAACCGGGCGATCCGCGTGCCGGTCTGCTCCCGCAGCCAGGGCAGCCGCATCGACCAGTAGCAGCGGTGCCACCACGCGCCCGTGCGCTGGTGGAACGCGTCCGGGTCGGCCGGGCCCGTCGCCCCCGGCAGCGCCTCCGGGCGGGTGTCCAACCAGGTCAGCACCGGCCCGAGGGGCACGCCGTCGGCGCCCAGGGGGACCACCGAGTGCCACTGCGCGGAGGTCGCCACCAGGGACACGTCGCGCAGGTGCCCGCCGGCGGCCAGCTCGTCCAGGCAGTCGGTCAGGCAGGCCAGGTAGCCGGGGCCGTCCAGGGTGCCGGTGCCGTCGTCGTGCACGACGAGACTCACCCGGCGCCGGGCCAGCGCGCCGGGCAGCGGCCGGGCGTCCGCGTCCAGCACGAGCCCGCGTACCGAGGAGGTGCCCAGATCGAGCGCGAGAATGTTCATCGCGGGTCAAGTTACCCGCTGCGCCGCGGCCCGGCGTCCCAGCGGGTGGGCCGTACGCCCGATCGGCTTCCCGGCGTGCGGGCGGGCCGCGTAGGGTGATCCCATGCTCGCGCACCTGTCCTGCTGGTGGCCCGCCGACCCGGCGGCCATCCCCCGCGCGTAGCTTCCCACGCGGCCGCCCGACGAGGCGGCCGCCGGTCTCTCTCCGGCCCCCCCGGTCGCCCCGCCGGGCGGCGCCCGGCCCGAGGAGACCCGATGACCCACCTGACCGAGCTGCTGGCCGCCGTCGCCGCCGGCGTCGACCCCGGCCCCTTCGCGCTCGTGCGGCGCGAGGGCGCCGACCACCTGGAGCTGTTCACCGGCACCGTACGCGCGGTGCCTCGCCTCGCCGACATCCCACTGCCCGACGCGGGGCCCGGCCCACGGACGCTGGCGCTGGTGCCGTTCCGACAGGTCACCGAGCGGGGCTTCGCCTGCGTCGACGACGGCGCCCCGCTGGAGTGCCTGGAGATCGCCCGGCACGAGCGGATCGATCTGGTCGAGGCGCTCGCCGCGCTGCCCGACGTGCCGGTGCGCACCGCCGACGCCGGCTTCGACGTCAGCGACGACGCCTACGCGGCCACCGTCGGCCGGGTGCTCGCGGAGGAGATCGGGCGTGGCGAGGGCGCGAACTTCGTCATCCACCGCTGTCTGCGCGCCACCGTCGAGGGGCCGCCGCTGGTCGCCGCGCTCGCCGCGCTGCGTCGGCTGCTGTCGGGCGAGCGCGGGGCGTACTGGACCTTCGTGGTGCACACGGGCACCCGGATCCTGGTCGGGGCCAGCCCGGAACGGCACGTCAGCGTCGACGACGGCCTGGTCATGATGAACCCGATCAGCGGCACCTTCCGGCACACCGGCGCGGACGCCGACCGGGACGCGCTGCTGCGCTTCCTCGCCGACCCCAAGGAGGTCGAGGAGCTGTACATGGTGCTCGACGAGGAGCTGAAGATGATGGCCACCGTCGCCGAGCACGGCGGCCAGGTGGTCGGGCCGTACCTCAAGGAGATGTCCCATCTCGCGCACACCGAGTACCTGCTCGCCGGCCGGGGCACGAAGGACGTGCGGGAGGTGCTGCGGGAGACGATGTTCGCGCCCACCGTCACCGGCAGCCCGATGGAGAACGCCTGCCGGGTGATCGCCCGGCACGAGCACACCGGGCGGCGCTACTACGCCGGGGTGCTGGCGCTGCTCGGGCGCGACGAGGCCGGGCGGCAGACCCTGGACGCGCCGATCCTGATCCGTACCGCCGAGATCTCCCCCTCCGGTGAGTTGCGGGTGCCGGTCGGGGCCACCCTGGTCCGGCACTCCACGGCCGCCGGCGAGGTGGCCGAGACGCACGCGAAGGCGGCGGGCGTGCTCGCCGCGCTGGGGCTGGGCCCGCAGGCGCCCGCGTCCGGCGCGCGCCCGCCGGTACGCCTCGCCGACGACCCGGAGGTCCGCGCGGCGCTGGCCGCCCGCAACGCGCCGCTGGCCCGTTTCTGGCTGGACCAGCGCGCCGCGGACGCGCCCGGCCTGCCCGGGCTGGACGGTCGGCGGGTGCTCATCGTCGACGGCGAGGACACCTTCACCGGGATGCTGGCCCACCAGTTGGGCGCGCTGGGCCTGGCCGTGACGCTGCGGCCGTGGCACGCCCCCGGTGCCGTGGCCGGATTCGACCTGGTGGTGGTCGGTCCCGGCCCGGGCGACCCGGGGAGCACGACCGCGCCGAAGATGCTCGCGATGCGCGGTCTGCTGGCCGGGCTGCTCGCCGAGGGCCGGCCGACCCTGGCGGTCTGCCTGGGCCACCAGCTGCTCTGCGGCCTGCTCGGGCTGGCGCTGCACCGCCGGGACGCCCCCTACCAGGGGCTCCAGCGGGAGGTGGAGGTCTTCGGCGCGCGTCGCCGGGTGGGCTTCTACTCGACGTTCACCGCCCGCGCGGACGCCGACCGGCTGTCGACACCGTACGGGCCGGTGGAGGTGGCGCGGGACGGCGCGGACGGCGCGGTGCACGCGCTGCGCGGACGGGGTGTCGCAGGCGTGCAGTTCCACCCCGAGTCGGTGCTCAGCCCGGACGGCCTGGCGGTCCTCGTCGACCTGCTGGCCGGGCTGCTGCCGGCGCCGGCCGGGGAGCTGTCGGCGCCGGCCGGGGAGCTGTCGGCGACCACCGGGGCGGCCGAGGGCGCATAGTCGCGCCGCACGGGGGTAGGGCTGGGGGCGACCGGCGGTCCGGACGGGCCGAGAGCCCCCGCCCGGGCCGCCGGTCGCCGCCGGCTCAGCCGGCCAGGCCGGCCTTCAGGGCGGCGCCGATCTGGACCGCCCGGCGGACGGTCAACGCGGTGGCGCCGAGGGCGATGCTGTCCGGCGCGATCTCCCCGTTGTTGCTGGTGTGCGAGGCGCCGTAGGGGTTGCCGGCGACGAACTGGCTGGCGTCGGTGTAGCCGGGGGTGACCACGACCCCGCCCCAGTGGTAGAAGACGTTGAACATCGACAGCAGGGTCGCCTCCTGGCCGCCGTGGGAGGTGGCCGTGGTGCAGAACGCGGAGTAGACCTTGTTCGCCAGGGCGCCCTGCGACCACAGCGGCCCGGTGGTGTCCATGAACTGCTTGAGCTGGGCGGCCATCACGCCGTACCGGGTGGGCGTCCCGAAGATCACCACGTCGGCCCAGGAGAGGTCGTCCAGCTGCACCTCGGGGACGTCCTGGGTTTCCAGGCGGTGCGCCTGCCAGCCGGAGTTGGAACGGATCGCCTCGTCCGGCGCCAGCTCGCGCACTTTGCGCAGGCGTACCTCGGCGCCGGCCTCACCGGCGGCCTCGCACGCCGCCTGCGCCATCTGGTACGTGATGCCGGTCGCGCTGTAGTAGATCACCGCGACCTTGATCTGGGCAGCCATCAGGTGTTTCCTCCCTCATGTCGGGTCAGCTCCGGCGACTACCCGGCACCCGCGTCGACAAACGGCCGGCGCCCGGCTGCGCCCGTGCGCCGGCGTGAGCGATGCTGGGGCCATGCTGATCAGAGCCGCCACCGCCGACGACTGGCCGCGGATCTGGCCCTTCCTGCGCGAGATCGTGGCCGCCGGGGAGACCTACACCTGGCCCCGTGACGTCGACGAGGCGCGGGCCCGGACGATGTGGCTGGTGCCGCCGCAGGGTCGCGCGGTGGTCGCCGTCGATCCGGACGGCACGGTGCTCGGCTCGGCGAAGCTGGTGCCCAACCAGCTCGGGCCGGGAGACCACGTCGCCAACGCGAGCTTCATGGTCTCGCCGGCCGCCGCCGGGCGCGGGGTGGGGCGCGCGCTGGGCGAGCACGTGCTGGCGCTCGCCCGCGCGGAGGGCTACCGGGCCATGCAGTTCAACGCCGTGGTGGCGACGAACACCCGGGCGGTGGCGCTCTGGCGGTCGTTGGGATTCGAGGTGGTCGGCCGGGTGCCGGAGGCGTTCCGGCACCCGACCGAGGGCTTCGTCGACCTGCTCGTCATGCACCGGCGGCTCTGAGCCGCGACCCACCCGCCGGGCCTCAAGAGTTCCGCAAGTTTCGATGCGATCGGGTGCCGGTCCGGGCGCCGACCGGGGATCCTGGTCCCACCGGCGGCCGCCGCGCCGGTGGGCCTGAACGGGGGATCGCGCTCCGCCGGCAGCGTGGCTGGCGTAGCGCGATCAGGAAGGGCGGCTCAGCGGACCAGCGCGTCCATCAGCCGCTCCAACTCGGCCGCCGGGTCGGCGGTCAGCCCGGTGTGTACCGGCCCGGTCTGGATCATCGTGCTGCGCGGGGCGGCCAGCCAGCGGAACCGCTCCCCCAGGCGCATCCCGCCCGACGGGCCGTCGCCGGCGCACGTCCGGTCCCAGGAACGCAGCACCGCCGCCACCGCGTCCAGGTCGACCTGCGGGGCCAACGCCCGCACCCGGCCGGCGTCCAGATGGGTACGCACTCCCAGGAAGTCCCGCTGCTGGCAGTAGAGCAGCACGCCGACGTTGACCTGCTCGCCGCGTTCCACCCGGGGCACCAGCCGGACGACCGCGTACTCGAACGGTTCCCTCACGCGGCGCTCCCCTGCGGCAACCAGTCCCCGGTGCGCGCGACCCGGCGGGCCAGGTGGTCCACGTACGCCGCGCGGGCCGCGTCGGCGGAGTCGAAGTCGACGCCGGTCAACCAGCTCTCGGGCACCAGGGCCAACACCTCGGCCAGCAGCTCCCGGGTCACCCGCGGGGCCAGGTCGGCGTCCGCCTCGGCCAACCGCCCGGCGTAGGGCGCCAGCACGTGGTCGTCGGCCCGGTACGGCCGGTGCACCGCCGCCTCGGCCCGCGGCCAGTTGTGGTGGAAGTACAGCGACGCGCCATGGTCGATCAGCCAGAGTTCGCGGTGCCAGACGAGCAGGTTCGGGTTGCGCCAGCTGCGGTCGACGTTCTCCACGAAGGCGTCGAGCCAGAGCACCCGGGAGGCGAGCGCCGGCTCGACGGGGTGCGCGACCGGGTCGTAGCCCAGCGCGCCGGGCAGGAAGTCCATGCCCAGGTTGGCGCCGCCGCTGTTGCGCAGCAGCTCCTGCACCTCCTGGTCGGGCTCGGCCCGCCCGATCACCGGGTCGATGTCGAGCACCACCAGCGGCGGCACCGCCAGGCCCAGCCGGCGGGCCAGCTCGCCGCAGATCACCTCGGCGACCAGCGCCTTGGGCCCCTGCCCGGCGCCCCGGAACTTCGCCACGTACGTGCCGAGGTCGTCGGCCTCCACCACGCCGGGCAGCGAGCCGCCCTCACGCAGCGGGGTGACGTACCGGATTCCGGTGACCTCGCGGAGCACGGGACCACCCTAGTCGCACGCGGGTGGGCCGGGCCGGGTGACCCGGCCCCACCGCGGTGGCCCGACGGTCAGTTGTCGAGCCGGTCGCGCAGGTCGTCGACCTCCTGCTGGATCCGGTCCACGGCGCCCTCGTCGTTGAGGAAGGTGGTGATCCCGGCGGCGAAGCCCAGTCCGATCAGCACCGCCAGGGCGCTGAGCACCAGGCCGCCGATCGCCACGCCCCGGCCGGTCACCCCGGGCCGTCGGGCCATCTTGAGCCCGACGATGCCCAGGATCACGCCGATGATGCCGAGCAGCAGGCCGATCCAGGACAGGATCACGGTCAGCACGCTGATCAGCGCGGCCACCCCGAAGACCAGTGCGAAGGCGGCGGCGGCGCTGGTCTTCGCCGACGTGCCGGCCCCGGCCTCGCCGGACCGCAACGGTACGGCGCCGCGCCGGGACGGCTCACTGGACGCAGTCATGTCGCTCCCTCCACGCGCACCGTTGCGCGTACCTCGCGGGCGCTTTCCCACTGCGGCCGCCCTTATGCGCGATCGACGGGTCGGTGGGCGGTCCTAGGCTGGCCGCCGACCTCTTGTGAAGGGAACCCGATGACGGTGAACCTCGGCGGGCGCGAGGCGCTCGCGCTGCGGATGACCAGCCTGCTGCTCCGCCCGCACCCGACCGCCGACCCGGGCGGGGTGGCCGACGTGGTGGAGTGGTTCGGGGCCATGCAGGCGCAGGATCTGGCCAGCGGCATGTGGTCGCTCGGGGTGCGGCTGCCCACGCTCGGCCACGACGACGTGCACGCCGCGCTGGAGCGCCGGGAGGCGCTGCGCACCTGGCCGATGCGGGGCACCGTGCACCTGGTGCCGCCCCGCGACGCCCGCTGGATGCTGGAGCTGACCGGCGTACGCTCGCTGACCGCCGCCGCCACCCGCCGCGCGCAACTCGGGCTGACCGAGGCCGACGCGGACCGCGCGGTCGACGTGCTCGGCGCCGCGCTGGCCGGCGGCACCCGGCTCACCCGGGCGCGGTGCCTGGACGCGTTGGAGACGGCCGGGATCGGCACCGGCGGCCAGCGCGGCTACCACCTGCTCTGGTACGCCAGCGTGCGCGGCGTCACCTGCCTCGCGCCGAACGTCGGCACCGAGCAGACCTTCGCCCTGCTCGACGAGTGGGCGCCCGCGCCGCGCCGGCCCGAGCGGGACGAGGCGCTGGCCGTCCTCGCCCAGCGGTACGTGCGGGGCCACGGCCCGGTCACCGCCCGGGAGTTCGCCGGCTGGACGGGGCTGACGCTCACCGACGCGCGCCGGGGTCTCGCGGCCGCCGGCGACGCGCTGGCGACGGTGCGGGTCGACGGGGAGGAGGCACTGGTCGACGCGGCCCTGCTGGACGCGCCGCGCGAGCCGGTCGACGACCTGCTGGTGCTGCCCGGCTTCGACGAGTACCTGCTGGGCTTCAAGGACCGCTCGCTGATGCTCGACGCCGCGCACCGGGACGCGATCGTGCCGGGCGGCAACGGCGTGTTCCAGGCGACCGTCGTGCGCGGCGGCCGGGTGGTGGGCACCTGGAAGCGGTCCCTCGACGAGGCGGGGGTGACGGTCCGGGTGTTCCCGCTGGTGCCCTTCGACCGGCGGACCCGGGACCGGGTGGAGGGCGCGCTGAGCCGGTACGCCGACTTCCTGGCCCGGCCGCTCCGCATCGCCTGGCCCGACTGACTCCGGTGCGCGCTCCGCGGTGCCGCTGTCCCGGCAGCCACACCGGCCCCGGTGGCCCCGCCGACCCCGCCGCTCGCGGCATCCGCCCGCGCCCGGCGGCTGCTCCTATTCATCGGCCGGCGGACGAATCCGCTCCCACCGGCCGGGTATCCGGCCCCTGACACGAGAGGGAGGTAGACGACCGATGAAGCTCAACGCACAGCAGGCCAACTCGCTGTACGGACAGGACGTCAAGGACCGCTCGGGGTCGAAGATCGGCAGTGTGGGTCAGATCTGGACCGACGCCACCGGTGAGCCGACCTGGGTCAGCGTGAAGACCGGCCTGATGGGCCAGAAGGAGTCGATGGCTCCGCTGGACAAGGCCCGGATCACCGACAGCGGGCTGGCGGTCGACTACGACAAGTCGACGGTGAAGAACGCCCCCGCCGTGGACGCCGGCACCGACCAGCCGCTGGACACGGCGCAGATCGAGCAGCTCTACGCCCACTACCACCTGCAGCCGCAGGGCGCGCCGAGCGCCTCGCGGGGGCGGGCACCGGGCGCGGGCGAGGACCTGATCCGGTCCGAGGAGCGGCTCCGGGTCGGCACGGAGAGCCAGCCTGCCGGTACGGCGCGGCTGCGCAAGTACGTCGTCACCGAGGACGTGCACACCACCGTGCCGGTCGAGCACGACGAGGTGTACGTCGAGCGGGAGCCCATCGCCGCCGGCGACGCCCGTGGTGCCCGCGCGGACATCGGCGAGGCGGAGCAGGAGATGACCCTGCGCGCCGAGCGGCCCGTCGTCGCGAAGGACACGGTGCCCGTCGAGCGGGTCCACCTCGCCAAGGACGAGGTCGTCGAGCAGCAGCCCGTCGACGACCAGATCCGGCGGGAACGGGTCGAGGCGGACATCCCGGAGCCGGCCCGGCGACGTCGCTGACCGCTGACACGACACGGGGCGGGTGGGTCGGTGCGACCCCCCCGCCCCACGCGTCGTCGCGTCAGTCGGCGAGCGCTCCGGCCGCCCGGCCCTCGTGCAGGGTCAGGTTGCGGCCGTTCGAGGGGTCGAACAGGTGGATCTTCTCCAGGTTGAACCAGACCCGCCGGGACTGCCCCTCCTCGACCGGGGACTCGGCCGAGAGCCGGGTCACCAGGCTGGTGCCGCCGCCGCTGAAGTCCGCGCCCGCGTCGGCCGCCAACTCCTCCAGCTCGGCGGCGCTGGCGCGCTCCCCCTCGACGCTGAAGTAGACGTACTTGTCGGAGCCCATCGACTCGACGATGTCGACCGGCGCCTCGAACTCCAGGCCCCGGCGGCGGGTGTCGTCGTCGATCAGGGCGGCGTCCTCGAAGTGCTCCGGCCGGATGCCGAGGATCAGCTCGCGCGGCGCGTCGGCTCCCTCCAGCTCGCGCCGGATCCGCTCGCCGATCGGCACGTCGCCCAGCGCCGTGCGCAGCGTGCCGTCCTCGACCGCCGCGTGCAGGAAGTTCATCGACGGCGAGCCGATGAACCCGGCCACGAAGAGGTTGCGCGGGTGGTCGTACAGCTCCTGCGGCGGGCCGACCTGCTGCACCGCGCCGCCCCGCATGATCACCACGCGGTCGCCGAGGGTCATCGCCTCGGTCTGGTCGTGGGTGACGTAGACGGTGGTGGTGCCGAGCTGCTTCTGCAGGCGCGACACCACGGTGCGCATCTGCACGCGCAGCTTGGCGTCCAGGTTGGACAGCGGCTCGTCCATCAGGAACGCCTTCGGCTGCCGGACGATCGCCCGGCCCATCGCCACCCGCTGGCGCTGGCCGCCGGAGAGGTTCGCCGGCTTGCGGTCCAGCAGCGCGGTCAGCTCCAGGACCTTCGCCGCCTCCTCCACCTTCCGGTTGATCGTCTCCTTGTCCAGCTTCGCCAGCCGCAGCGGGAACGCCATGTTCTCCCGCACCGTCATGTTGGGATAGAGCGCGTACGACTGGAAGACCATCGCGATGTCGCGGTCCCGGGGGGCCTTGTCGTTGACCCGCTCGCCGCCGATGCGCAGCTCGCCGGAGCTGATGTCCTCCAGGCCCGCGATCATGTTCAGGGTGGTGGACTTCCCGCAGCCGGACGGGCCGACCAGGATCACGAACTCGCCGTCGGCGATCTCCAGGTCGACGTCCTGCACCGCCACGGTCCCGTCCGGGAACCTCTTGCTCACCTTGTCGAGCACGATGTCAGCCATGACTACCACCTATCCCTTGACTGCGCCGGAGGTCAGGCCGGAGACGATGCGGCGCTGGAAGAAGAGGACGAACAGGATGATCGGAATGGTGATCACCACGGCGGCGGCGCAGATCGCCCCGGTGGGGTCCTCGAATTGCGACTCGCCGGTGAAGAACGACAGCGCCACCGGCACCGTGCGGGCCCGCTCGGTGGAGGTCAGCGTGATGGCGAAGAGGAAGTCGTTCCAGCAGAAGATGAAGACCAGGATCGCCGTGGTGAACAGCCCCGGCGCGGCCAGCGGGGCGATGACCCGCCGGAACGCCTGGCCCTGCGTCGCGCCGTCCATCTTCGCCGCCTTCTCCAGGTCCCACGGAATCTGCTTGAAGAACGCCGACAGCGTGTAGATCGCCAGCGGCAGCGCGAAGGTGATGTACGGCAGGATCAGCCCCGGCCAGGTGTCGAAGAGGCCGAGCTGCCGCTCGATCTCGAACAGCGGCGACACCAGCGACACCTGCGGGAACATCGCGATCAGCAGGGAGACGCCAACCAGCAGCCGCTTGCCGGGGAAGTCCAGCCGGGAGATCGCGTACGCGGCCATGGCGCCGAGCACCACGGCGATGAGGGTGGCGATCAGGGCGATGCCGATCGAGTTGATCAGGGCCCGGACGAACTGGTCGGTGGAGAAGATCGTCCGGTAGTTGTCGAGCGTCCACTCCTGCGGGATGAACTTCCCGTCCGTCAGGGTCGCCGGCGTCTTGAACGACAGCGACATGATCCAGAGGACCGGGACCAGGGCGAAGACGACCACGATGGCGTCCAGCAGGCCCCAGCGCAGCTTGGCCCGGGTGGTGGTCTCAGCCATCTCAGCGCCTCTCCCCGTCGTCGCTGCCCGGGGCAGCGGTACCGAACAGCTTCACGAAGACGAAGGCGATGATCGCCACGGTGAGGAAGATCAGCACCGACATCGTCGACCCGATGCCGAGGTTCAGCCCCCGGATCAGGTTGTTGTAGGCGAGCATCGACACCGACGAGGTCTCGTTGCCGCCCGCGGTCAGCACGAAGATGTTGTCGAACACCCGGAACGCGTCCAGGGTGCGGAACAGCAGCGCGACGAGGATCGCCGGCTTCATCACCGGCAGCATCACCTTGGTGAACCGCTGCCACGCGGTGGCGCCGTCGGTGGAGGCGGCTTTGAGCAGGTCCTCCGGCACCAGCGCCAGGCCGGCCATGAGCAGCAGCGCCATGAACGGCGTGGTCTTCCAGATCTCGGCCAGCATGATGATCGCCAGCGAGCTGGCCCGCTCGGTCAACGGCGCGCCCTCGCTGAACAGGTTCGCCAGGTAGCCGGTTCCGGGCGTCCACGCGTACCGCCAGGAGAACGCCGCGACCACCGTGACGATGCCGTACGGGATCAGCGCGGAGGTCCGGACGAGGCCCCGGCCGACCAGCGTGCGGTGCATGATCAGCGCGAGCCCCATGCCGAGGACCAGCTCGATCGCGACGGTGACCACGGTGATCAGGGCGGTGACCCCGAACGCCGTCCACCAGAACTCGTTGGACAGCACCGTGGCGTAGTTCTCCAGCCCGACGAACTCGCGCTCGTCGGGGAAGCGCAGGTCGAAGCGCTGCAACGACAGCCAGACCGAGTAGAGGATCGGGTAGGCGGTCACCAGCACCATGACCAGCGCGGCGGGGGCGCAGAGCAGCCAGCCCAGCCGCCGCTCGGCCTTCTTGTTCTCGCTCAGCGGGGCCTTGCGGCCACCGCCGGCCCGCTGGGCCGGCACGGCGGCGTGCCGCCCGGACCGACCGGCGGTCTCCTCGGCGGTCACGTCGGCGCCCGCCGGGGTGGCGTTGACGCTCATGCCGCCACCTCCGGGCCGTCGGCGTCGAGTGGCCGGGCGCGCTCGCTCACGGCAGGACCCCCTTCGATTCGAGGGCGTCGGCGATGGCGCCGCGCAGCTCGTCGGCCGTCCGCTGCGGGTCGATGGCCGACGGCGGCGACAGGATCGCCGACATGACGGTGGAGATGCTCTGGTACGCGGGGGTCAGCGGCCGGACCGCCGGGTCCTTGAGCTCCTCGAGGATCGTCTCCCGCATCGGGTACGCCTCGGCCATCTCCGGGTCGTCGTAGACCTTCTCGATGGTCGGCGGCACGCCGTCGTTGATCGCGGAGAACTTCTGGTTCTTCTCGTTGCGGATGCACCGGGCCGCCTCGAAGGACTCCTCGGGGTGCTTCGAGTACGCGCTGACGGCCATGTTGACCCCGCCGATGGTGACCTTGCTCGGGGTGTTCTCGTCGATGCCGGGGATCCGCGCCCAGCCGACCTGCTTCGCCAGCTCCGGGTTGGCCTCCTGCATCGCCGGGTAGACGAACGGCCAGTTCACCTGGAACGCGCCGCTGCCGGACTGGAACTCCAGCCGGACGGGGTCCTCGGTGGCGTTGCTGAACGACGGCGACGTCACGCCCGACGTGGCGAACCGCTGGAGCTGCTCCAGCGCCCGGACGGCGCCGGCGTCCATCACGGCCTGCTCGCCGTCGTCGCTGAGGATCTTGCCGCCGGCGCTCTCGGCGAGGGTGTTGTAGAGGACCACGAGGCCCTCGTACTGGGCGCCCATGGTGAGCACCTGGTGGGCCTTGCCCTGCTGCTTCAGCTCCTGCGCCGCCGAGATCATCTGGTCCCACGTCTTCGGCGGCTCGGGCACGAGGTCCTTGCGGTACCAGAGCAGCTGCACGTTGGTGTTCTTCGGGGCGCCGTAGAGCTTGTCCTGATAGCGGGCCGTCTCCAGCGGGCCGGCGAGGGTGCCCTGTTCCACCTCGGCCTTGTCCTGCCCGGTCCACTCCCGGATCCAGTCGGCGCTGGCGAACTCCTGGGTCCAGGTGACGTCGAGGCCGAGTACGTCCATCCCGCTGTCCTGCGCGGCCAGCCGGCGGACCAGCTGCACCCGCTGGTCGTCCGCCTGCCGCGGCAGCACCCGATAGGCGATCTTGTAGCGCCCCTGCGCCTGCGCGTTGCAGTCGTCGACGACCTTCTGCAGGTTCTGCTCCGGCGGGTAGTACAGGTTGATCGTGGGCGTACCGCCGTCCCCGCCGGAACCGCAGGCGGCCGCCGTCGGCGCCACCAGCGTCAACGCCGCGGCCGCGGCCAGCGCGCGCACGCGTGGCCGCCTGCGGCGTCGGGCCTTGTCAGGGTCGCTCATCACCCCTCCCCTCGTGTCGGCCAAAGCCGGGGTAGGGCTCCGTGCCCCGGCGCACGGCGGAACTCTCAGGGCGCTGACCAGCGAATCCGCGGCCCCGGGGGTTTCGTGGCCCCAACACTGCCCGACCTGCGAAGCGGCGAAACCTGACGCTGGTGAGACGGCCCCGACAGGCCCCGGTGTGGCCCGGATCACCGCCGTGCGCGGCGACCCCGGCGCCCGTACGCTCGGCCGATGGACGCCACCTTCTTCTTCGACCCCGCCTGCCCGTGGACCTGGCGCACCTCGCGCTGGCTGGTCGCCGTCGCCGACGCCCGCACCCTGCACGTCGAGTGGCGGGCGTTCAGCCTGGCCATCCTCAACGAGGGCAACGTCCCACCGCAGTTCGCCGAGGCGATGGCCACGTCCAGCCGGGCGCTGCGCCTGGTGGAGGCGCTGCGCGCCGACGGCCGCCACGACGACGTCGCCCGGTTCTACGCCGAACTCGGCGCCCGCAGCCACGACGCCGGCAACCCGCTGTCGCCGAAGATCGTGGCGGCGGCCGTCGAGGCGGCGGGCCTGGAGCAGGCCGCGCCGGCCCTCGACGACGACCGCTGGGACGACGCGGTACGCGAGTCGCACGCGCTGGCGTACGCCTCCGCCGGCCCGGACGTCGGCTCGCCCGTGCTGATGGTGCCCGGCGCCGACCGGGGCGTCCACGGCCCGATCCTGACCGAGGTGCCGGGCACCGACGACGCCCTGACCATCTGGGACTCGCTGCTGCCCCTGATCCGCATGCCCGCCTTCCACGAGGTCAAGCGCGCCCGCCACTGACCCCCCACGCGGGGTGGCGGGTCGGCCGGGGCGGGCGACGGCGGCATGATGGGCGGATGATCGCGCGCTTCAAGGACCTCTGTCTGGACGCCGCAGACCCCCGCGAGACGGGAGCCTTCTGGGCCCGGGTGCTCGACGGCGACCTCGTGGACCTCGACGACGGCGACACCCGGGTCGACCCCCGGGCGGCCCGCTCCGACGCGGAGTCGATCTGGGTCAACCGGGTGCCCGAGCCGTGTACGGCCAAGACCCGCGTACACCTGGACCTACGGCTGGCCGAGGCCGACCCGGCGGCACTGCTGGCGGCCGGCGCCCGGCTGGTACGCGAGCCGGACGCGGAGGTCGACTGGTGGGTGCTGGCCGACCCGGACGGCAACCAGTTCTGCGCGTTCCCGCCCGGGGAGGGCGCCCGGCCCGGCCCGTTCGAGCTGATCGTCGACGCGGCCGACCCCGCCGCCCAGGCCGCCTGGTGGGCCGGCGTGACCGGCGGCAGGGCCGACACCAGTGCGACGGGCGTCGGGTTCGTGGTGGACGCCGGCGGCTTCCCGTGGGACTGGTGGGTCTTCGTCCCGGTGCCGGAGCGCAAGTCGGTCAAGAACCGGATGCACTGGGACGTCGACCTGACCGACCCGGAGCCGACCGCGCTGATCCGGGCCGGCGCGACGCTGCTGCGCGAGCCGGACGACGCCGTCGGCTGGTGGGTCCTGGCCGACCCGGAGGGCAACGAGTTCTGCGCCTTCGCGCCGCGTCCCAGCCGGTGAGCGGCGGGCTACCCAGCGGCCCCCGGGTCGACTAGCGTTTCCGTAACTCCGCAGCCACCGCGTTCGCCGCCGCCGTCGACACGCCTCCGGCCGACCCCAGCCCCGTCCGATCGGTTGGTTCTCGCGGGAACTCCCTCTGCCGCGCCACCGGTTGGGCAGGATCGTCCCCAACGAGGAGGTGCCGTCGTGCAGGACACCCGCGCTCTCGCCCTGACGTTCGAGGTGAGCGGCCTGCCACCGGTCAAGACCGAGGCGCTGTCCATCTTCGCCGCCGGGCACCGGCAGGCGACGAGGGTCCGCGCCCTGCTCCTGGCGGCCTGCGAGGCGGCCCAGCGCACCGGCTGGACCCCGCTGTCGGGGCCGATCGAGGTGGACCTCGTGCTGCGCTGCCCGCCGGGGCACCGCACCTCCGACGCCAGCACCCTGCTGGGCGGGGTGTGTGCGGTGCTCCAGGACAAGAAGCGGGTGGCCAGCATCGGCCTGGCGCACCTCGGCGTCCTCGTGGACGTCGCCCTCTACGACGACGACCGGCAGATCCGCCGGCTGTCGTACGTCGAGGAACCGGCGGACGACTTCTCGTACCGGGTGCGGGTCGCCGCCGTACCGACCGTGGTTTGACCGACGGCCGCGGTGGGGTACCGCGGACGCCGACGAAGGGAGCGCCGATGTCGGAGCCACATGTCACGCTGGACCCTCGCGGGCTCGATCCCGTGCAGCAGAAGCTGCGCGGCCCGCTGGAGGACCAGCTGACCTCGGCGCTGCAGGCCGCGACGGAACGGGTCAGCGCCAGCTACGCCGGCGAGCCGGTCGAGCAGGTCTGCCAGCGACTGCTCGACGAGACGCGCGGCGGCCTGCACCCCGACATCGCGGCCGGCTTCGAGCCGGACATGGACGAGTTCTGCCGGGTGGCGGTGGCGATCGTGCGCGGCGAGGTCTCCTGAGGCAGGCGTGCCGGCCCCCGCACGACGACGGAAGGTCGCGGGCGACCGTCGGCGAGAACCGGCTTCGCTCACGCGTGCCGTGCGGCCAACGCGCGGCGGGTGACGTCTGCCGGGGCGGCGGCGATGACGTCGTTGAGGGCGACCATCGAAGCCTGGAGGTCGGCGATGGCCTGGGCGATGCGGTCGCGCTCCTGGTGGAGGTCGGCGAGCAGGTCCGCGCAGGTGGGGACCAGACGATCGCCGGTGTCCCGCAGGCACGGCAGGACCGTGGTGATCGTCGAGGTGTTCAGGCCGGCCGCCAGCAGGCTGCGGATGCGGCGGACGACGGCCACGTCCTCCTCGACGTATTCCCGGTAGCCGCTGGGGCGCCGCTGCGGATGGAGCAGGCCCTGCTCCTCGTAGTAGCGCAGCAGGTGCACGGCCACGCCGGTCCGCCGGGACAGCTCTCCGATACGCACACGGCCTCCCCACGCGGACATGCCCGCTCGACTTGACTCTCATACCGATGTGAGACTTTAGCCTCTGCGGCGTGAACGTGAACAAGGGTTTCGCGACGCTCGTGGCGTTGTGTGCGAGCGTCTTCGTCGTGGGTACCTCCGAGTACCTGATCGCCGGCCTGCTGCCCCAGGTGGGAGCCGACCTGCACGTCCCGATCGGAACCGCCGGACAGGCGGTGACCGCGTACGCGCTCGGCGTGGTGGTCGGAGGGCCGATAGTGGCCCTGGTGACCGCGCGTCTGCCGCGAAAGGGCCTCGCCGTCGGCCTGATGCTGTTGTTCGCGGCCGGCAGCGCGATCAGCGCCGCGGCGCCGTCGTTCGGTCTGCTCCTGGTGGGCCGCGTGGTGTCCTCGCTCAGTCACGCCGCCTTCCTCGCCCTGGCGCTGGTGACGGCGACCCGGGTGGTCCCGGCCGAGAAGACGGGCTCGGCCATTGCCACCGTCGCCTCCGGCTTCACGGTGGCCACGCTCCTCGGGGTGCCCCTGGGGGCGCTGCTCGGGCAGAGTGCCGGATGGCGGGCTCCGTTCGTCGCGCTGACCGCTCTCGCCCTGGCGGGCGCCGTGCTCCTGGCCGCCGTGCTGCCCCGGCAGGCGGCACCGTCGACGCGACCACGTGACGAGATACGGGTGGTGACGCGTCGGCCCGTCGTGCTCGCGATCGCCACCACCGCGGTGGGCTTCTCCGGGGTCGCCACCGTGTTCACCTACATCGCCCCGCTGCTGACCCGCGTCTCCGGTTTCTCCGCCGCGATGGTCTCCGGTCTGCTGCTCGCCTACGGCGCAGGCAGTTTCCTCGGCAACCTCACCGCCGGCAAGCTGACCGACAGGTCCATGAGCGCGACCGTGCGCGGGGTCTTCGGCGGGCTGACGGGGACGCTCCTGCTCGTCCCGTTCGCCGTGGTGTGGCAGCCCACCGCCGTGGTCGCGGTGCTGGTGCTCGGCCTGCTCGCGACGGCGACCATCGCCCCGCTGCAGGGCCTGATCCTGCACCACGCGGGCGCCGCTCCCACCCTGGCCGTCGCCGTCAACGTGGGCGCCTTCAACCTCGGCGCCGCCGCGGGCTCGGTCATCGGCGGCGCGATCGTCGCCGCCGGCGCACTGCGCTGGACCGGCCTGGCGGGCGCGGCGCTGAGCCTGATCGGACTGGCCCTGACCTATCTCGTCCTGCCCCGGACCCGGACGTCCACGCAGGACGCCGAACGCGAGGCCCCCGTGGCCGCCTGACTCTCCTTCCAGTCGCCGCACAGGAGATCGCCGCGCACGTCATCCGGATCCCTGGCCACGCTGGGGCTCGCCGGCCCGAGCCCGGTGGACCGGAAGACCCGCGCGGGGTGCTCGGGTCGAACCGGCGTCAACGGCGGTGTCGTCGTCTCCCGAGGTCGCAGGAGGAGGCGAGCCCTCGCCGCACGGCCCTGCCGATCTCGTCGGCGACGGCCTCCGCCGGGACGACGATCGTGGTGTCCGTGAACACGAACCCGAGGCCGGCGCCCCGGTTCTCGCTGGCGACGACCACGTAGGCGCCGGAGGCGTCCCGCTCGACGCCCACCGCCTGGGCGCCCCGCGCGAAGTCCGCGACGGAACTGACCTGCGCCAACGCCAGCAGCGGGCGCAGGAACTCCCGCACGTCGGCCGCCGTGACGTCCCGCAACGGCTTCTCGCCGGCCCGCAGGCCGTCGCACACCAGCGCGCCGAGCCGGCCGTCGGCCACGTCGCCGGCGATTGCCTCGCACCAGCCGTTCACCACCCTCGGGCCGCCCAGGACGCGGGAGTGGCTGGACACGTAGAGGCGGCCGTCGTCGCGCTGGTAGACGTCGACCCAACCGCTCATCTCAGTAGCGGTCGAGGTTCGCGTACGGGCTGATCACGATGCGCGGGGACAGCGCCGGGTTGAGCCACCGCAGCACGGCCACCAGGTTGGTGTGCGAGAGGCTGACGCAGCCGGCGGTGGCGTTGCCGCCGCTCGTGCTGAACTCGTGCAGGAAGATGCCGCTGCCCGCGTTCGGCACGGGCTTCGCCACGTTCGGCGGCATGTTGTAGGTGATCACCGCGAAGTGCGTGTACGCGGGCGTCTCCCGCCACAGCGCCTCGCTGTAGCCGCCGGGGTTGGTGGCGCTGTGCTGGAAGGTGTTGTAGAGCGGGGAGTCCGGGTTCTCGTTCCACCAGTCGCCGCTGACCAGGCGGTGGTACGGGTAGCGCACGCCCGGGTTGGCCGCGATGCCGTACATGGTCGGGCCGATCGAGTAGACCCCGGTCGGGGTGGTCGGCACCCCTTCCACGTGGTTGTCGCTGAACCCCTTCGAGCCGACCCGGGCGGGCAGCACGGCCGAGACCCGCCGCCAGTGGCCCAGCACCTTGGCGTACGTCTCCAGGGTCGCGTAGGTGGTGGTGTAGCTGGCGCCGCCGACGACGATGACCTGCCGGCACTCCACCGGCAGCGTCCGCAGCTTGGCGGCGCGGTTGTTCGGGTCCACCCACATGCGCCGGTCGCTCGGGTAGCGGGCCACGGTCGTGGTGCTGCTCCAGGTGTCCGGGGTTGCCACGACCGCGGGGGCCGCGGCGGCGCGCGCCGCGGGGGCGACGACGGCGGATGCCGCCGCGCCCGCGGCGGCAAGCAGCAGACCTCTCCGGTTCACGCCGCGCGTCCTGGCAGCCGGCGCACGTTCCCGCAGTTCCCTGGCAGCATGGTTCCCCTGGCCCCTTCGTGTAAGGCCGGGGTCGGCCTGTCACCTGCCGGGCGGGTCAGGACCGGGTCCGCAACTCCCCGGCCCTGACCCCCAGCCGTCCGGCGTGGTAGCGGACTTCGCCGCATGAGCCCGCGGGCGTGGCACGCCGCCCACGCCGGGCCCAACGCGGCGAGCCTGCCGCCTGCACTCAGCTCCACGGTGCCCAACTACCGGACTTCGGCACGCCCCCGACTCACCCCGAAGAGCCGTGAGCGCCGGATCAGGTTAGGCGCGCGTTCGCGGGCCGGACAAGGACGAACCGGGGCCGGGCGAGCGTGATTGATGTCAAGGTGAAAAAGCGGCATGTCGACGTAACACGGCCCCGCGGGCCAGCGCTGTTCCCCGTCGAGGCGACCACTGCGTCGAGGTGCCCGTGCCGCCGCCAGCGACCAGCGTACGGCGCAGCGGACGCGGGCCGGACGAACGGGCGGACGCGAGCCGGATCAGCGGGATCCTGGTGCGGTTTTCGGCGTCGGCGGTGGTTGGCTCGGCGCGGTCGCACGCGTGCCCTGGCCGAGGACGGCGTCGAGGAGTCCGGGAAAGCGGGCGTCGAGGTCGTCGCGGCGGAGCGTCATCCGCCGCTCCTTCCCGACGGCCACGGTCGAGGTGATGCCGGCCTCGCGCAGGATCCGCCAGTGGTTGGACAGGGTCGAGCGGGGCACGTTCACACCGGCCGGGCTGCACATGCACTCACCGTCGCGGTCCATGCGGCGGAGCAGGTCGAGGCGCACCGGATCGCCCAGCGCGTGCAGCACCGCGGCCAGCTCGAGGTCCTCCCGCTTCGGCTGCGACAACGGCCGCATCGAAACCCTCCCTTGTCCTCGTCCGCATCGGCCCCTAGCATGCCACCTCAGTACAACGTTTCGGGAAAGTCGAAATGATCTAGGAGTGCCATGCCGACGCTCGCCACCTACGCCCGGGTCTACGTCGAAGACCTCGACACCGCACTGCCGACGTTCGTCCGGCTCACCGGGGAACAGCCGAAGCTCCGCTTCACCTACCGGGACCTGGAACTCGCCACCGTCGGCGGGTATCTGATCCTCGGCGGGAGCGAGGCGGCGCTGGCGCCGTACCGGGGCACCCACGCCACCGCGATCGTGGCCTCGCTCGACGAGCCGCTTCGGATCACCGAGGAGCACGGCGGGGAGATCCTCGACGGCCCGAACGACGTACCCACCGGGCGCAACATGACCGTGCGGCATCCCGCCGGGGCCACCATCGAATACGTCGAGTTCGCCCCGGAGACGCGGTCCGCCGCCGGGGTGCGGTGATCCGGCTCAGAAGTGGAGCAGCAGTTCGGGGAAGGCGGACAGCCGCAGCACGCCCGGGTCGGTCGGGTCCAGCTCGTCCTGCTCCAGCACCCAGGTGTTGTCGTTGGGGATGAACACGGCGTTCATGCCGGCGGCGCGGGCGGGCAGGATGTCGGACTTCGGGGAGTTGCCGACCATCCAGGTGACCGCCGGGTCGAGGGCGTGCTCCCGGGCCAGCCACCGGTAGGTGTCGACGTCCTTCTCCCGCACGATGTGCGCGGCCCGGAAGTGGTGCAGCAGCCCGCAGGCGTCGAGCTTGCGCTGCTGCTCCTCGCGGTCGCCCTTGGTCAGCAGCAGCAGCTCGTGCCGGGTGGCCAGCTCGTCCAGCGCCTCGGCGACGCCGGGCATCAGCTCGACCCGGTGCTCGACCAGCGCCGCCGCGAGGCCCTCGATCTCGCGCCGCTCCGCCTCCGTGGCGGGCCGCCGGCGCAACCGCTCCAGGCACTCCGCCAGGCTGCGCAGGAACACCTTGCTGCCGTAACCGTGGGCGACCGCGTTGGCCCGCTCGATGTCGTCGAGGATGGCACGGGTCTCGGCCCGGTCGAGGGTCGGGTGGTCCAGCCACTCCAGGAAGTCGTCGATCACCCGCTCGAACAGGACGTTGTTCTCCCAGAGCGTGTCGTCGGCGTCGAAGACGAGCACCTGCCCGTCGCGCCGGCGCGTCGTGTCCCCCATGGCTGCTCCTCCCGTCGACGGCCGCAGCCACGGTACTGGGCGCCGCCGGTCGGGTCATCCGGGTTCCGTCGGGGCGCCCCGCCCGCAGAGCCGGCATCACCAGCAGGCAGGAGCAGCCGGTGGCGGCGGGGTCACGGTCCGGCGAGCAGCCGGGCGACGGCCATCTCCTCCCGCTGCTCCTGCGTGTCCGGGCGCAGCCGCCCGCCCCGGGTCAGCATCACCATGCCGTGCAGCAGCGCCCAGCCGAGTTCGGCGAGCGTGTCCGGGTCGCGGCCGGCCGCCAGCGGCGCCACGGCGGCGCGCAGCTCGGCGAAGGCGGCCCGCGGCGCGCCCGGCGCCGGGTCGCGACCGAGGGTGAGGTCCGCGGTGTGGGCGAGCATCGCGTCGTACACCTCGGGATTGGCGTACGCGAAGTCCAGGTAGGCGCTCACCACGGCCGGCCAGCCCACGCGGTCGCCGGCACCGGCGCGGGCGGCGGCGAGCGCGGCGGCCAGGTCGGCGAAACCCTGCACCGCCACGGCGGACATGAGCGCGGCCGGGTCCGGGAAGCGGCGGTAGAGAGCCTCGATGTCGACCCCGGCGCGCTCGGCCAGGCGGCGGTGGGTCGCCGCCGCCCACCCCTCGGCCTCGGCCAGCTCGCGGGCGGCCGCGACCACGCGGTCCCGCTCGACGGCGTCTGCTCCCTCTGCTGGCGACACCCGGTCGATGCTACTGACCGTCACCACTTCCGACCGTTCCGCGACGGATTGGCGACTCTCCGCCGAGCTGGCGGGCGACCGGTGGGCGGGGGTCGGTGCGGTGGCGGCGGGGACGGGGTCAGCGGCGCAGCGTGAGGATCAGGTCGGCGACCAGCGCCGTCCAGCCGGTCTGGTGCCAGGCGCCCAGGCCGGCGCCGTTGTCGCCGTGGAAGTACTCGGGGAAGCAGATCAGGTCCCGCCAGTCCGGGTGGGTCTGGAAGAGCTGGGCCGCGCCGTAGATCGGCCGTCGGCCCCAGCCGTCGCGGGTGAACAGCGAGATCAGCCGCGCGGAGAGGTCGTCGGCGATCTCGTCGAGGGTCCGCTTCACCCCCGAGCGGGTCGGGTACTCCACCTGCAGGTCGTCGCCAAAGAAGGCCGCGTAGTCGCGCAGCGCGCTGATCAGCAGGAAGTTGGTCGGCATCCAGATCGGGCCGCGCCAGTTGGAGTTACCCCCGAACAGGCCGCTGGTCGACTCGGCCGGCTCGTAGCCGACGCTGAACTCCTGACCGCCGAGGGTCACCGAGAACGGCTTGTCCAGATGCGCCCGGGACAGCGTGCGCAGGCCGTACTCGGAGAGGAACTCGTCGGGGTCGAGCATCCGGGCCAGCAGCCGGACGATCTGCTCCGGGCCGACCATGGACAGCAGCCGGTGTTGGCGGCCGTCGGGACCGAGCCGCCGGGCCCCGATCACGTCGGCGTACTCGGGGCGGTTGGTGAGGAACCAGCGCAGCCGGGCGCTTAGCTCGGGCAGCCGGTGCAGGGTACGCGCGGTGAGCCTGGTGGTCGCGGCCAGCGGCAGCAGACCCACCACCGAGCGGACCCGCAGCGGCACCTTGCTGCCGTCGGCGAGCCGCAGCACGTCGTAGAAGAACGCGTCCTCGGCGTCCCACAGCCCCTGCTCGTACGCGGCGGCGGCGATGTAGGCGAAGTGCTCGAAGAACTTGGTGGCGGTGTCGACCCAGGTGCGGTCGTGCTCGGCCAGCACGACGGCGATGTCCAGCAGGTTGAGGGCGTACATCGCCATCCAGGCCGTGCCGTCGGACTGCTCCAGCACCCCGGCCACCGGCAGCGCCGCCGAGCGGTCGAACGGGCCGACGTTGTCCAGCCCGAGGAAGCCCCCCTCGAAGACGTTGTTGCCGACGGTGTCCTTGCGGTTGACCCACCAGGTGAAGTTCAGCAGCAGCTTGTGCATCACCCGGGCCAGGAAGTCGTGGTCCCGGCTGCCGTCGATCTCGAACACCTTCAGCGCCGCCCAGGCGTGCACCGGCGGGTTCACGTCGCCGAACGCCCACTCGTACGCCGGGATCTGCCCGTTGGGGTGCAGGTACCACTCGCGCAGCAGGAGCAGCAGTTGCTCCTTGGCGAAGCCGGGGTCGACCCGGGCGATGCTGACGCAGTGGAAGGCCAGGTCCCACGCCGCGTACCAGGGGTACTCCCACGGGTCCGGCATGGAGATCACATCGAAGCTGTTCATGTGCCACCAGGCGCTGTTGCGCCCGTGCCGGCGGCCCGACGGCGGCGCGGAGCCCGGGTCGCCCTCCAGCCAGCGCTTGACGTCGAAGTGGTAGAACTGCTTGCCCCACATCAGCCCGGCGATCGCCTGCCGGGCGACCAGGGCCTCGTCCGGCGTCGCCGCGGCCGGGATCACCCCCGCGAAGAACCGGTTCGCCTCCGCCCGCCGGGCCCAGAGGACCGCGTCGAAGCCGTCGCCGAGGTCCGCCGGCGGGGGCGGGGTGCCGCCGGGCGGCGGGGCGGTGCGGGTCAGCCGCAGCCGGATCCGCCGCTGCGCGCCGGCCGGCACGTCCAGCACGTAGTGCAGCGCGCCCTTGGTGCCCTCCCGCGCCGGGTTGACCGTGGCGGCCCCGTCGACCACGTGGTCGTTGATGCCGTCCTTCGGGTAGCGGGACCGGCCCGGCAGCCCCCAGAGCCGCTCGGCGTTGCTGTCGTTGTCACAGAGCAGCGGGGTGGGCTCGCCGTCGCCCTCCAGCAGCAGCTGGCCGAGCACCCGGTGCTCCCCCACCAGGCGGGAACCGTCGCCGACCAGCCGGGGCACCCGGTCGCCACCGGGCAGCCCCCACGCCCACGTGTTGCGGAACCAGAGGGTGGGCAGCACGTGCAGGGTGGCGGCCCGGTCGCCCCGGTTGGCGACCGTGATCACGATGCACATGTCCGTCGGGCTCGCCTTGGCATAGTCGACGGTCACCGCCCAGTACCGGTCGTCGTCGAAGATGCCGGTGTCGACCAGCTCGTACTCGGTGTCGTCCCGGCCGCGCAGGGCGTTCACCGCGACCAACTCGTCGTACGGGAAGGCGGCCTGCGGGTAGTGGTAGCGCCAGCGCATCCAGGAGTGGGTGGGCGTGGAGTCCTCGTACCACCAGTACTCCTTGGCGTCCTCGCCGTGGTTGCCGCCGTCGCCGCCGAGGCCGAACATCCGCTCCTTGAGGATCGGGTCCTGGCCGTTCCACAGCGCCAGGGCGAAGCAGAACGTCTGCCGGTCGTCGCAGACGCCCGCCATCCCGTCCTCGCTCCACCGGTAGGCTCGGGACCGCGCGTGGTCGTGCGGGAAGTAGTCCCAGGCCGTACCGTGCTCGCTGTAGTCCTCCCGTACCGTCCCCCACGCCCGTTCGGACAGATAGGGACCCCATGCGCGCCAGTCCTGCTCCCCGGCGTCGGCCTGAGCCAGCCGGAGCCGTTCGGGGTCGGGCGCGCGGTCGTCGGTGGGCGGCACGTCGGTGATCACTCGCACATCTTCGACGCCGCCGGGGGACTTCACCACACGGGCCATTCTCGTCGTGGTCTGTCGCACGCCGCCGCTGGTGGAGGAAAGTTGATCGACATTGGTTTCGGTCCGCAGGTGTGCGGAGAGCTGGCTGGCGGGGCGACCCGGGAGTGGCTGGTCACCGACGGTCTCGGCGGGTACGCCACCGGCACGGTGAGCGGGCTGCGCACCCGCCGCTACCACGGTCTGCTGGTGGTGGCCGGGGAGACGCCGGCGTCCCGACGGGTGGGACTGGCGAGCCTGGACCCGGCCGTGCTGCTCCCCTCGGGCGCCCGGGTGCGCCTGGGCGCGCACGAGTGGGCCTCCGGCGACGTCGACCCGCGCGGCTTCGAGCTGCTGGAGCGGTTCGACCTGACCGACGGCCTGCCCCGGTGGCGCTGGCGGATCGGCGACGTGGTGATCGAGCGGGAGCTGGCGATGACGCGCGGCCGCCCGGGCGTCGCGGTGGTGCACCGGCTGGTCTCCGGCGGGCCGGTGCGGCTCGACCTGGCGGCCGTCTGCACCTGGCGGGACGCGCACGGCGAGCGCCGCGCCGACGGCCCGGCCCCGCGGGTGGAGCCGGCGCCCGACGGCGCGGTGGTCGAGAGCGGGTTCCGGCTCGCCGGACCGGACTGGACCCCGGAGGGCCAGTGGTGGCTCGGCGCGCACCACCGGGAGGAGGCGGCGCGCGGCCTGCACCCGGACGAGGACCTGTGGTACGCCGGCCGCTTCTCCGGCGAGCTGGGGCGCCCCGGCGACACGGTGTCGGTGCTCGCCTGGGCCGGCGACCTGGCCGAGGAGCCGCCGCCCGCGACCGAGGTGGTCGCGGCGGCCCGGTCCCGCAACCGGCGGGTCGTGGCGGCGGCGAAGCCGGCCGACCCGGTCGAGGCGACGCTCGCGCTGGCCGCCGACGCGTTCGTGATCCGCACGGGCACCGGGCCGGACGTGGTGGCCGGCTACCCGTGGTTCGGCGCCTGGTCGCGGGACACGATGATCTCCTACGAAGGGCTTTTCCTCTGCACCAACCGGGCCGACGAGGGGCGAGAGCTGCTGCGGGCGTACGCGGCGACGCTGTCGGAGGGGATGCTCGCCAACACCGCCGACACCGGCCGGGTGGAGTACAACACCGTCGACGCGACGCTGTGGTTCCTGCACGCGGTGAGCCGGCACGTCACCGTCACCGGCGACACGGACCTCGGCGACGAGCTGCTGCCCGCGCTGCGCGGGGTGGTCGACGCGCACCTGGCCGGCACCCGGTTCGGCATCGCCGTCGACCCGGCCGACGGCCTGCTCACCCAGGGTGGCACCCCGGGGACGGCACTGACCTGGATGGACGCCCGGGTGTACGGGGTGCCGGTCACGCCACGCACCGGCAAGCCGGTGGAGGTCAACGCGCTGTGGGTCAACGGGCTGGCCGGCCTCGCCGAGCTGACCGAGCTGGCCGGGCGGGACGCGACCGGCCTGTGGCGGCTGCACGAGCGGGCCGTCACCGCGTTCCGGGACCGGTTCCCCGCCCCGACGGGCTGGCTGCACGACGTGGTGGACGCGCCCGCCCCGGCGTACCCGCTGGGTGGGGCCGCGCACCACGACGACGACCTGCTCCGCCCCAACCAGCTACTGGCCTGGTCGCTGCCGTACGCCCCGCTGGAGCCCGACGAGCCCACCCTGCGCCGGATCGCCGCCGGGCTGCTCACCCCGCTGGGCCCGCGCAGCCTCTCCCCCGACTCGCCGGAGTTCGTCGGTCGGCACCGGGGTGGGCCGGCCGAGCGGGACGGCGCCTACCACCAGGGCACGGTCTGGCCCTGGCTGCTCGGCCCGTACGTCGACGCGGCCCGGCGGGCCAAGATGCCGGTCGACGACCTTTTCGTGGGCATCGAGTCCCATCTGACCGAATACGGGCTAGGATCGGTGAGTGAGACGGCCGACGGCCTCGCGCCGCACGGCGCGACCGGTTGCCCGTTCCAGGCGTGGTCGGTCGCCGAGGTGCTCCGCGCCCGCCGCACCGGTCGGTAGCGCTTTACACGACCGCAACGGCGGCGTCTCCGCTGGTTAGCCAACCGCCAGCAGGATGGGTCCCGATCCAGTCGCGACGTCCGGCGGGCACCTGCCAAGGTGCCGGTCCGCGCGCGCTCGGGGACAACTCAAAGGGGGCCGCATGTCACCTGACGCCGACGTGATCGACATCCACCCCGCCCGGCCGCAACGGGTGCTGATGCTCTCCTGGGAGTACCCGCCGGTGCTGGTCGGTGGCCTCGGCCGACACGTGCACGCCCTGTCGGTGGCCCTGGCCGCCGCCGGGCACGAGGTCACCGTCGTCACCCGCCACGCCGACGGCGCACCCCTTGAGGAGTACGCCGACGGCGTCCGCGTCGTCCGCGCCGCCGAGGACCCCGTCACCTTCCCCCTGGCCACCTCCTCACTGCTGGCCTGGACCATGGCCTTCAACCACACCCTCACCCGCGCCGCCCTGCGCGCCACCGAAGCCGGCTCCTACGACGTCATCCACGCCCACGACTGGCTCGTCGCCCACACCGCCATGACCCTGCGCGAACACCTCGACATCCCCCTGGTCAGCACCATCCACGCCACCGAGGCCGGCCGACACCAGGGCTGGCTGCCCGAGGAGATGAACCGCACCATCCACGGCGTCGAACACTGGCTCGCCGGCGAGTCCGGCCGCGTCATCGCCTGCTCGGGATACATGCGCGACCAGGTCGCCACGCTCTTCGGCGTGCCGGCCGACCAGATCGACGTGGTGCCCAACGGGGTCGACGACCGCGCCTGGCGGGCGCGACCCCGGGCGGTCGCCTCGGCCCGGGCCCGGTTCGCCGGCGACGGTCCCCTCGTCGGCTACGCCGGCCGGCTCGTCTACGAGAAGGGCGTGCAGCACCTCGTGCACGCCGTGCCGTACCTGCGCGAGCGGCACCCCGGGCTGCGGGTGGTGATCGCGGGCGACGGCCCCTACCGCGCCGAACTGGAGGAGGAGGCCCGCCGGCTCGCGCTCGGACAGACCGTACGCTTCGCCGGCTTCATGGACGCCACCCAGCTCCCGGCGGTGCTCGGCGCCACCGACGCGACGGTGGTGCCCAGCCTCTACGAGCCGTTCGGCATGGTGGCGCTGGAGGCGGCGGCCGCCGGCGCGCCGCTGGCCGTGGCCCGCACCGGCGGCCTCGCGGAGATCGTCGAGCCGGGCGTGACGGGCGTGACCTTCCCGCACAGCGACCCGGACGCCCTCGCCGGCGCGGTCGACCAGCTCCTCGGCGACGAGGTCTTCGCCCGGCGGGTGGCCCGGCGGGCCCGCACGATGGTCGGCCGGCGGTACGGCTGGGCCACGATCGCGGCCCGGACCGCCGGCACGTACGCCACCGCCCGCCGGGACCACGGCCCGGCGCAGGCCCGCCGGGCCGCCGCCCGGCTCGGCGAGACCCGCCGGAAGATCACCATCCCCGAGGGGAACCTCCTCGCGGTCGGCGGCGCCGCCTGCTGAATCGGGGCCACGGCGCGCCGCGCCGCCCCTCGGCACACACCGTCGCGTGGCCGACAGAACGCCGCCCGCCGGCCGGCGATACTTCCTGGTGGCCCGGCGGGGCCGCGCGCCCCCTCCCTCGCACCGCCCCCTGTGGACCGTCCGGGTGATGCCCCTGCGCCACGGCGGCGAACTACAGTGGCGTAGTTTGGCGCTCAAGATCCCTGGGGAGGGTGAGCCGACATGATGGGACCGTCCCACGCGTTGTCCGGCGCGGCGGCGTGGCTGGCCGGGTCCTGGGCGCTGGACCACTTCGCCAACTACCACCAGACCCCGCTGGAACTCGCCGTCGGCACCGCGGTCTGCGCCGGTGGGGCGCTCTTCCCCGATCTCGACCTCTCCGGCAAGGTGACCCGCAACCAGGGCGGCGCGACCGTCGCCCGCACCTTCGGGGTGTTCTCGCTCTTCATCGCCGAGGTGATGGAGAAGATCTCGCTCGGGGTCTACTACGCCACGAAGCTCAGCAAGGACCCGCGCCGCAACAACGGCCACCGGACGCTGACCCACACCATCCCGTTCACCCTGCTGGTCGGCTGGGGCACCACCGCGCTCTGCGCCGCGTACGGCAAGTGGGCGGTGATCGGGATCCTCTTCTTCATGTTCGGGCTGGCGCTGCGCGGGCTGTTCGACAAGTGGGCGGAGCGGGCCGGCTGGGTCATCGTGACCCTCGCGTCGGCCGCGGCGGCCTGGTTCACCTTCGCCAACCTGCCCGGCGGCCGGGGTTACCCGCTGATCGGCACCGCCGTCGGGGTCGGCTGCTTCGTGCACATCCTCGGCGACATGATCACCAGGGCCGGGGTGCCGATCCTCTGGCCGATCCCGATCAAGCGCCGGATGTGGATGCCGGTCGGCCTGCCCAACAAGATCGCCCTGCGCGCCGGCAGCAAGACCGAGGTGGTCGTCGTCCGGGCCGTGCTGACGGCGATCTCGGTGCTCGCGGCGCTCGGGCTGGTCGCCCCGTCGGTGTTGCAGCGATTCAACATCGAGGGCTGACCCGGCCGGTCCCGGGCGTCGCGGGTGGAGACTCGTCGGCGACGCCGGTCGGCCCGCCGAGGGCACCGGCGCCTCCGGCGGGAGTGAGCGGTCGGGGCGGTGTGGCGACCGGCCGATGGGTTATCGTCGGCGGGTGATCCCGGTGGAGGCCGTCGCTGCCGCGTACGCGCGGTGGATCACGCCCGCGCTGCCGCTCTACGGCAACGACCACGAGCGGGCCGACTTCGCTCCCTGAACCGCTCCCGGTTCCCTCGCCTCTTCCCCCCAACCCGAAGCACACCGGGAGCGATGCCTCATGTCCGTCGACAATCCCGGGATCCGGATGGTGCTGCGCGCACCCCAGGTCCTGCGCGTCCTCGTCAGCAGCCAGGTCGGCCGGCTGCCCACCGCCAGCGGGCCGCTGGCGCTGTTGTTGTTCGCCCGGCAGTCCCTGAGTCTGGCCACCGCCGGGCTGCTCGTCGCCGCGTACACCGCCGGCATGGCGGTGGGTACGCCGCTGCTCGCCCGGGCGGTGGACCGCTGGCGGCAGCCGCCGGTGCTGTGGGGTTCGGCCGTGCTCTCCGGCCTCGGGTTCGGCGCGGTGGCGCTGACCGACGGGCACCTGACGGGCGCGATGCTCGGCGCGGCGGTGGCCGGGCTCGGCACGCCGCCGTTGGAGGCCTGCCTGCGCACCCTCTGGCCCGGCATGCTCCCGGCGACCGCCGTGCCGACGGCGTACACCCTCGACATCGCCGTGCAGGAGGTCATCTTCGTGGTGGGTCCGCTGGTCACCGTGCTCGCGGTGACCCTGGGCGGGCCGTCGGCCGGGCTGGTCGCCGCCGCGCTGGCGCAGCTCGCCGGCACCGCGGCGTACGCGACGGCACCCGCCGTCCGGGCGTGGCGCGGGGTGCCGGCGGCGCGGCACTGGGCCGGCCCGCTGCGGGTGCCCCGCTTCACGGCCATGGTGGCCGGGGTGGTCGGCGTCGGGGCGGCGGTCGGCAGCATCGCGGTGGCGGTGACCGGCTACGCGGAGGCGGTCGGCGACCGGCGGCTCAGCGGCTGGCTGCTCGCGGCACAGGCGGCGGGCGCGCTGGCCGGCGGGCTGCTCTACACCCGGGCCCGGCCCGGCGGGCCGGGGCGGCTGCCGCTGCTGGCCGGCGTTCTCACCGTCGGGTACCTGCCGCTGCTGCTCGCCCCCGGCCCGCTGCCGATGGCCGGCCTGCTGGTGGTCAGCGGATTGGCGCTGCCGCCCGTGCTCACCGCCGTCTTCCTCGCCGCCGAGCGGCTGGCGCAGCCGGGGACGGTGGCCGAGGCGTTCGCCTGGGTGGCCACGGCGTTCGTGATCGGCAGCGCCGCCGGCTCCGCGCTCGCCGGTCCGCTGGTGTCGGCCGATCTCCGGTACGGGTTGGCCGTGGCGCCCGGCGCGGCGCTGCTCGCGGCACTGGTGCTGTGGGGCGTCTCGGCGGCGGGCAGGCCCCGGGCCCGGCCGGTGGCGGCGTCATCCAGCAGCCGGTGACGAGTCGACGGCTGGCGTGTCGAGCGCACATCGACAGGGCAACCTCGTGCCTCGCCACGCAGCCTTGAACGGGTGTTCCGTGCGTCCTGGGGCGGTGGTGGCTGCCGAGCCGGTCCGCAGGCGACGGGCCGTACGGACGCTTTCGAGCTGAATCGTTGGCGACATCAGGCGATGGTGCCCAGGCCGCGCCCTGCGCTGCACGGCGGTGAATCGTCTGCGACATCAGCTCGAAAG
This sequence comes from Micromonospora sp. URMC 106, assembly GCF_051386395.1. Taxonomy (NCBI): domain Bacteria; kingdom Bacillati; phylum Actinomycetota; class Actinomycetes; order Micromonosporales; family Micromonosporaceae; genus Micromonospora; species Micromonospora sp. URMC 106. The sequence goes on along the minus strand of NZ_JBPQTP010000022.1, from coordinate 2,807 downwards.
GGTCCCACGTGTGAGTGCTTCCGCTCGTCGACGGATGCGGGCCCACGGGGCGTTCCCTGCCACATCCGAGACGAATTCAGCCCCCTGGATCACCCATCCAACAGTCGAAGGGCGGGCCACTAGACGCCGACGCGCTGGGGCGGGACGGTCAGCCCGTAGAGCGCCATCAGCTCCGGAGTGTCGACCCGGCTGCCGTCGGCGACCGAGTCGCAGGAGATGTCGACGATCTGGTCCTTGTGCGCCAGCAGGTAGGGCCGGGCGCCGACGTCCGCGCTGGCCAGGGTGGCGATGCCGGACCAGTGCCGACGCCCGAACAGCATCGGGTAGCCGCGCAGCCCGTCGTACGTGGCGCAGACCAGCACGTCGGGGTACGGCAGCGCGGTCACCCGGCGGACGGCGGTGGCGGTCAGGCCGGGCATGTCGACCGGCACCACCACGACCGCCTCGATCCCCTCGTCGTCGAGCGCGGCCAGGCCGGCCCGGATGGACGAGCCGACGCCGGTGCCCCACGCCCGGTTGATCACCACCGTGACGCCGCTCAGGTCGGCCGTCTCGCGGACCTGGTCGGCCGCCGCGCCCAGCACGACCACGATCCGCTCGCAGCCCGCCTCGGTCATCGTGTCGATCATCCGGTTCACCAGGGGCTTCTCCCCCTGGTGCAGCAGGGCCTCCGGGCCACCGATGCGGCGTCCCCCGCCCGCGGCGATGATCATTCCTGCGATCCGGTTCAGCTGGGCCCCCTCCACCGTGGAGCGGGCCGTGTCGCGAGGGCACGGCCCGCTCCGTCGTACGGACATCGGGAGCAACGAGGACGGGGCGGGCCGGGTAGCGGGGCGAAAAGGGAAAATAGTGCAACTGTTACCGATCGGCTACAGAGTCTGACCCACCTCGTCCGGCAGTTGGCCGACTGGTCGCGGACGCACGAGGACGCGATCGCCGAATCCCGTCAGGCGTGGAACGCCGCCGACCCGGATCCGCCGTCTCCTGACCGAGGCCCGTCACGCCGCGTCGGCGTAACAGCCCACGACGGACAGATCCAGCGGGAAGCGGACCGGGGTGTCGCCGAAGAGCAGCGCGGCGGCCCGCTCGCCGGCGCGGGTGACCGCCTCGGCGACCACGCCGGCCTGCTCCGCCGGGCAGTGCACTATCACCTCGTCGTGCTGGAAGAAGACCAGCTCGGCGCGGGCGCCGGCCAACTCGGCGCGGAGCGTCGCCAGCAGGGTCGAGGCCCACTCGGCGGCGGTGGCCTGGATGACGAAGTTGCGGGTGAACCGCCCCCGCGAGCGGGCCGCCCGGGCGCGCGGCGACTGCGGGTCGCCGCCGCTGTCGGGGTCGGCCTCCTCGCCGTCGCCGAACCCCGCCGTGCCCGGCGGACAGGTGCGGCCCAACCAGGAACGCACCAGCCCGCCGGCCTCGCCCGTGCGCGCGGCGGCCTCCACGTAGCCGAAGGCGGTCGGGTAGCTGCGGCGCAGCACCGCCAGCGCCGGCACCGCCGACCCGCCGGTCTGCCCGTACATGGCCCCGAGCAGGGCCACCTTGGCCCGGGCCCGGTCGCCGCCGAAGGCGTCCTGGGCGAGGGCGGCGTAGAGGTCGCCGGCCCCACCGGCCGCCGCCAGCCGGGCGTCGCCGGAGACCGCGGCGAGCACCCTCGGCTCCAACTGGCCGGCGTCGGCGACCACGAACCGCCAGCCCGGGTCGGCGACCACCGCCCGCCGGATCACCTTCGGGATCTGCAACGCGCCGCCGCCCCGGGTGGCCCAGCGACCGGAGACCACCCCGCCCGGCACGTACTCCGGCTGGAACCGCCCGTCGCGCACCCAGGCGTCGCGCCAGGCCCAGCCGTGCGCCGTCCAGATGCGGTAGAGCTCCTTGTATTCCAGGACCAGCGGCACCGCCGGGTGGTCCACCCCGCGCAGCACCCAGGCCCGCGTGTTGGGCAGCTCCACGCCGGCCCGCGCGAACGCCCGCAACAGCTCCGCCGGGGAGTCGGCGTGCAACTGGCGTACGCCGAACGCGGCGGCGATCCGGGCGGCCAGCTCGGCCAGCCGCCGGGGCGGGCCACCGACCGGGGACGGCTCGCCGAGCAGCTCGGCGAGGATCTCGTCGTGCACGTCGGCCCGCCAGGGCAGCCCGGCCGCGCCCATCTCCACCGCGATGAGCGCGCCGGCCGACTCGGCGGCGACCAGCAACCGGAACCGGCCGGGGTGCTCGGTCGCGGCGATCCGGGCGAGCTGGTCCGCGTACACCCGGGTCAGGGCCTCGATGCCGGGCCCCGGCGGGCCGGGCAGGGCGTCGAAGAGCGCGCTCTGGCCGTGGCCGGGGGGCGCGGCCGGGCGCGGCGGCGGGTCGGCCGGCACCGGCGCGCCGGTGAGCCGGGCCCAGGCCGCGGCGAGCGAGCGGGGCTCGCCCCAGCGGCCGCCGTGCCCGAGCAACAGTGCCTCGGTCAGCTCCACGTCATGGCAGCGCTCCACCCGCACCCCGGCGCGCAGCAGCGCGGGGTAGACCGTCGCGCCGGACGCCCACACCCAGCGCGGCCGGTGGGCGGCCTCGCGGGCCGCGACGGCGGCGGCCAGATCGGCGACCGGCTCGGCGGGCCCGGCGGGCAGCCCGTCGGGCCGCAGCGGGCACAGCACTCCCCCGCCCCGCTCGTCCGAGACCACCGCCACCAGCACGGACGTGATTCTGCCTCGCCCCTGTGACACCCCGCCCGCGCCCGCCGTCGGCGGCCACGTCCGCACGGCGCGACCCGCCTGCCGGGAGTGCCCACGTGCCGCCCGTGGACAGAAGTGGGGGGGGGGGGCCCCCCC